>JAUIKA010000084.1 GCA_030430995.1 Alphaproteobacteria bacterium | reverse complement strand
ATATTTGATTCTGGGTATCATTTAACCTTTGCCTAAAATATGGTTCTGAATTCTTTGCCTACTTTCGGATGAGCCAGAGTTTTATATATATGTTATATTTAATCTATGCAAAGCATTTTATATGCTTTCCTTATTTAAGGCCTCCATATTAATTAAATATTTCAACAAGATAAACCTACCTGCAGACTAGTTGGATTGCTAGGATAACATCAGATTTATTATACGCAGCTAAGGTTGAAAGTGATCTTTCTTTCCTAAAAATCACTTCCTTAAGATTTCTGGCAGGTCTTGCAGCACGCTTGGCCATGCCTTTATCCATTCATTATTGTCATGCGTTGCATCCACTATTATATCTTGCTTTACTCGCCCAGAAGCAGATTTTGTAATAAATTCATCTGCTATAAAAGGTGGCACTATTTTGTCTTTTCCGCCTGATAAATGCAATTGTGGAATTTTCCTTACTTGGTCTGCAAAATCTATAGGGTCTAAAGAATATTCTGCATCTAAAGGTACCTTATGGTACTCGCAGAATCTTTTTCTACTTAGGTTTCCTGATATTGTAACTATAGATTTCACGTTATGGTTCCTTGCTGCTATAAGGACAGCCAACCCTCCGCCTCCTGAATAACCTATTAATTGTACCGGATTACTATGAGAAACCTCTTTAATAACAGAGTTAAGAGAATATACAACCTCTGGGGCCATCCTCTTTTTTGTCCAATAATCTATATTGCATTCCATATTAAGCTCAAAAGGTGTGTATTGGCAAGGTTGTGCCATGTAAATCACATTAGGAATTTTGTGCCTATTGTCTTTTATTGCAAGTTTTAAAGGAAGTTGAGATATTGGCGTTGGGTTGCATGAAGGAATTCTATAGCCGCCAGATACACGCTCTGAAACAACTCCATCACCTTCTATATAAAATACATATGGAGCTTTAGGGTCAAGTATTTTTTGATATGTAGTTACCCAAAATTTTCCTGCTTTGATAGTTTTTTTTGTGAAATGGTTTTTTTCAGCAAATATGTCAGCTTTTTTAACTCTAGCGTTAGGGTTAATAACGCATGAGGAGAGAAAAATCCCTAATGCTATAAAAAATATGCTAGAACGGTATTTCATCATCTAAATCTACTTCATTATTTGCATTGCTACCTATATCTGGGCCAGGGGCTCCGTCAGACCTTCTGTTATCTAGCATTACAAGCACAGAACCTTGCCCTTGCATTACTATTTCTACAGAATATCTATCATTACCTGAAGGGTCTGTCCATTTCCTGCTTCTTAATGTACCTTCTATATACAGTTTAGAACCTTTACGTATGTAATTCTTTACAATCTTTGTTAAGCCTTCTGCAAATACCACTATTCTGTGCCATTCAGTATGTTCAGTTTTTTCTCCTGAGATTTTGTTTTTTCTAATTTCTGTTGTTGCAAGAGAAAAATAAGCTATCTCTCTTTCATCATTGGTATATCTAAATTCGGGATCCTTACCTACATTCCCTATTAATACAACCTTATTTAAACCGGATGGCATAGATTTATATATTGATTTATTTATTGCTATAATACATTAAAACGTTATATAATGCCATATTTATTTCAATCGAAAACTTAGGTATGGATCTTTATATTAGAGTAAAAGGTGCCAGGCATCATAACCTGAAAAATATAGATGTTAATATTCCAAAAAACTCTTTAACTACTATCACAGGGCCTAGTGGCTCTGGTAAATCTTCATTAGCTTTTGACACTATATATGCAGAAGGGCAAAGGAGGTATGTGCAAAGCCTTTCTGCATATGCAAGGCAGTTTTTGCAGGTGCAAAATAAACCAGAGGTAGATGGAATATCTGGCCTTTCCCCTGCTATAGCAATAGACCAGAAAACTACTTCCAAGAACCCTAGGTCAACAGTTGGTACAATTACTGAGATATATGACTATTTACGCCTGTTATTTGCGCGTATTGGCATTCCTTATTCTCCGCATACTGGTTTGCCAATAAAAAGCCAAACTATAACAGAGATGGCAGATGTTATATGTGCCCTGCCAAAAGGAATTGGGGTTAGCATTCTAGCGCCTATTGCAAAAAGAGATAAAGGGGAATTTAGAAGAAGGTTTATTGAGCTAAATAAGGCTGGATTTTCTAGATTCATGATAGAAGATGATATGCATGTTTTCCCTGATGTACCTATATTAGATAAAAATATCAAACATAATATATCAGTTGTAATAGACAGATTTAAAATAAGAGAAGATATTAGGCAGAGAATTGTAGAGAGTATAGATACAGGGCTTAGAATAAGTAAAAATGGGGTTATAGAGGTAACTATAATAGATATTCCTGAGGGGGTAGAATATAAAGGTGATAAATTTATTCCTCTGTCATCACAATATGCATGCCCTGTATCTGGGTTTCAGGTGCCAGAAATTGCACCTAGGCTATTTTCTTTTAATAGCCCCATAGGTGCATGCAAAACTTGTGAAGGGCTTGGAAAAAGAAAGTTCTTTGACCCAGAGCTTGTTATACCTAACAATGACTTACCGCTACTTAATGCAGAATGTATTGAGCCATGGAAAAATAAAACTTCAAAAAGGATTAAAGCAACATTAGAAGCGTTATCTAAAGAATATAATTTTTCTTTGCATTCGCCATTTAGTGAGGTGCCTCAAGATATAAAAGATATTATTTTTTACGGCTCTGGAAGGAAAAATATAGAGATTTCTTATAAGGAGGGTTATCAAGATTGTATTATTTCCCAGCCATTTGATGGTGTTGTAAACATCCTGCAAGCTACATATAATAGCCTTGATATGAAAATGAGGGAGCATTTATCAAAATATCTTTCTGAACAAGAATGCCTTGACTGCCGTGGGTTTAGGTTATCTGATATCAGTTTATGTGTAAAAGTTGAGGGGATGCATATAGGAGAAGTATCTAATATGAATATCAAAGAACTAGCCTCTTGGTCTGAAAGGTTGATGATGAATTTATCTGAATATAATCAAAAAATAGCAGATAAAATATTGAAGGAAATTTATAATAGATCTGTATTTTTATTAAATGTTGGTTTGGATTATTTGAGTATGTCAAGAGAAGCAGGGACGTTGTCTGGTGGTGAAAGCCAAAGAATAAGGCTTGCTTCACAAATAGGCTCTGGCCTTACTGGTGTTTTATATGTGCTGGATGAGCCTTCAATAGGTTTGCATCAGAGAGATAATGCACAATTGATAAAAACACTTAAAAGCTTAAGAGATTTAGGCAATACTGTTTTAGTAGTGGAGCATGATGATGACACAATGCGATGCTCTGATTATATTATAGATATAGGACCTGGTGCAGGGGTTCATGGTGGGGATTTGATAGCGCATGGAACACTTGATGATATAAAGAAATCAGAAGATAGTATCACGGGGCAATATCTTTCAGGGAAAAAAAAGATAGCTATACCAAAACAGAAAAAAATAGTAAATCAGAAATATATTAATCTAACAAAAGCTTCAGGAAGGAATTTGCAGGATATATCTTTAAAAATACCCTTAGGAAAATTCAACGTGGTTACAGGGGTTTCAGGAAGTGGGAAATCTACTTTGATTCTAGATACTTTGTATCCTGCAATAAAAAAGGTAATAGAGCCAAGATCTATTTTAAATATATGTGAATATAAAGATATAAATGGTACAGAATATATTGATAAAATAATTGATGTTGACCAATCACCTATTGGCAGAACGCCAAGGTCTAATCCTTCTACATATATAGGTGTGTTCCAATATATAAGAGATTGGTTCACGCAGCTGCCTGAGTCACGTGCGCGTGGATATAAACCTGGTAGATTTTCATTTAATGTAAAGGGTGGTAGATGTGAAGCTTGCCAGGGTGATGGAGAGATAAAGATAGAGATGCATTTCTTGCCGGATATATATGTAAAATGTGAAGCATGCCAAGGGATGAAATATAACAAGGAAACTTTGGAGATAAAATACCAAGGAAAAAATATATATGATGTTCTTAAAATGACGGTAGAAGATAGCATCAAATTCTTTGAGAATATACCAGTTATTTGTAATAAAATTCAAACTCTCAGTGATGTAGGGCTTGGCTATCTAGAGCTTGGGCAGTCTTCCACAACGCTCTCTGGTGGGGAAGCGCAGAGAATAAAGTTAGCAAAGGAGCTTACGAAGAAATCCACCGGAAGGACTATGTATATATTTGATGAGCCAACTACTGGCTTACATCACAATGATGTAAATAATCTGATTCAGGTATTGTATAAGCTTGTTGACCTTGGTAATACTATGATAATTATAGAGCATAATATGGAGGTAATAAAAACCGCTGCGCATATAATAGACATAGGGCCTGGTGGGGGAGATAAAGGTGGGCGTATAGTTGCTGAAGGTAGCGTGCGTGACATTCTAAATAGCAAGCATAGCATAACTGGTACGTTTTTGAAGAAGCATCTTGAGCATCATGGGCAGCTAGGGGAGGTGAAATAGATTGATTGACATTCAACAGTATGTTTGATAGCCTAATTTTAGTTAGAAGTTTTATTTCTAGCTCTAATTAATAAAATAGTATTATTATGTATGCAGGGAAAAATAAAAAAGAGATAGAGCGTCTCTTAGATGTTGTTGAGATGCAGCTTGCAGAAACAGATGAAGATCCGGATTTGTATAAAAGCAAAGCAACCATGCTGCATGAGTTAGGGAGGGGTGAAGAGGCTTTAGAGTGTCTTCAATATGGTATTTTCATTACAGAGCATAACCCTGAGCTTATGAAGGCAAAAGCAACCATGCTGCATGAGTTAGGGAGGGGTGAAGAGGCTTTAGAGTGTCTTCAAGATGGCATTTTCATTACAGAGCATAACCCTGAGCTTATGAAGG
>JAUIKA010000083.1 GCA_030430995.1 Alphaproteobacteria bacterium | reverse complement strand
TAATTAGGTTATATCAGAATCACTTATAATATAACCCTAGCGAATAAGGCCAGATACAATGCCCCTTAATTAGCATAATTTTGTTAAAAATGCCCATTAAAATCCTATCACTTTTCCTATCTAAGCTTTTTAGTATATAAATCAGATATATTATTATCTCTACCGAATAAATAAATTCTTAAAAATAAACATAATTATATAAAAAAACTTGAATATAGCTGCAGGCTGACATATAATTCTTGTAGTCCTTTGTGGCCCCTTCGTCTAGCGGTTAGGACATCACCCTTTCACGGTGGAAACACGGGTTCGATTCCCGTAGGGGTCACTTCTTAAAGTCTTTTGTATATTTATGTTGTGACTACTGAATATATTAGATACAATACTCCTGTACAATAATTGTAATTATATATGTTAGAAGACTTAAGGTCAGCAAGTAAAACTTCATATGCCAAGATAGTAATATTTGGTATATTACTTATTTTCATTATAGGTGGGATATATAGTGGCCTGGGCGGTGGCTCCTCCCATTTAGCAAAAATATCCTCAATAGGTAATATAACAATTTCTGAATTTAAAAGCGCCATGAATATGTACCCTATCACTGAAGGTGTAGACAGGCAGGCATATAAGAAAGCTATATTAAACCAAGTAATATATAAAAAAATATTAGATGCAATTGCAGCAAAATACCATATAGAAATAAGTGATGAATTTATTGCTAGTAGAGTTAAAGAAGAGTTTAAGAATAAGGAAGGGGAATTTGACTATCAAATATTTTTAAATGTTCTAAATAAAGCTAAGATTACAGAGTCTGAATATTTTCAACATACTAAAGATGCAGCAAAAAGGAAGATAATAATACAAAGCTTTTCAGGTGCATATGTCCCATCTAAACTTATAGAATATTGGTCTAATTATTACTATGTAAATAGAACTGTAGAATATGTAAAGTTATATTTACCACAAACTAATTCTAATGTTAAGAGTCCAAATAAGGGAGAGCTATTAAAATTCTATCAAAATAATACTAATCTCTTTGCTCAAGATGAAACAAGAGATGTGAAATACATCGCTGTGCCTAATAAATATATAGAAGCTAAGATTAAGCTTTCATCAAAAGAAATAGAGGAATATAGTAAAAACTTTAATTTAAACAAGCAAGCAGCAGAAAAAGCACTAAAAAAAGAGAAATTTGTCCATAGATATTCACAAATGATAGATTCAATTGAAGATGAAATAGCAGCGGGAAGCAGCTTAGAAGAGCTAAGTAAAAACTTTAATATTCATATATATAGCAAACAGAAATTAAAGAAAGAAGATAAAGTAGAAGATCTTAAAGATTATATGGATGAAGTATTTACATTACAAGAGGCAGAGATTTCTAGAGTGCTGGAGCAGAAAAATGGATTTTTATTATTCCAAGTAAATAAAATTCAATATCCACATATTGCAGATTTCAATCAAAATGAAGTGAGAAAGCAATGGTATTTATACCATAACAGGCAGGAGAATATAGCTATTCTTAATAATATCATCAAATCTGGTGGAAAAAACTTTAAAAAAAATGCTGAAAAATCAAAGCTTAATGTGAGTAAAATAGAAGTTAGTAAAAATTCTGATATCAACCCATTACTGAAAAATGAGATCCTCAATCTTAATTTACACCAAATAAGTTCTGAAGTTATAGAGGTGGGTAATTGGGGATATGTAGCATATATTTCTAATGTATATTTACCTAACAAGGCAATCAGTAGCTCTGAGAAAATAAAACTAAAACAAGCAATTCAAGATAATGTATTTGAAGAGCTGATGAGAACTTTATTTAAAAAATATAAGATAGAGGTCAATAATAAGCTGTTAGAGAATATATAAATATGAGATTTGGGTATACGGTTAGCAAGCATAAAAAAGCATATGCAATTCTTGAGCAAATATCTAAGCTGCATGATTTAGTTGATACAAATGGTTTTGATGATGTAGATCATATCATCTGTATAGGGGGTGACGGGCATTTGCTACATAGCATACATAATTTAAGGTCTAAATCCAAAAAATTTTATGGTATATCTGCAGGTAGTATAGGTTTTTTAATGAATAAATTCACCTCAGCAGAGGAGTTAGAACAACAAATTCTTAGCAGTTGTAATAGCAAATTAATACCTCTTCAAATGAATGCTACATCTATATATGGAAGATCTATGGAAGCAATTGCTATTAATGAAGTATCTTTCACCAGGGCTTCTCATAGGTCTGCTAAATTTAATATATATATTAATAAAAAGGAGGATTTTTTATCCATGGTAGCTGATGGAGCGTTGGTATCTACGCCAGCGGGCAGCACGGCTTATAATCTTTCTGCTGGGGGGCCTATAATGCCAATAGATTCAAACTTATTATGCATAACGCCAATAGCACCATTCAGGCCAAGAAGATGGAAAGGGGCATTGATACCTTACAATAGCTCTATAGATATAGAAATTCTAGACCCAGAAAGGCGAAGGGTAACAGCGGTGGCAGATTTCATAGAGTTTCATGATGTAGCTAGTATAAACATAAAACGAGCTGAAGAAAAAGATGCTATAAATGTTTTATTCAATACAAGCCTTCATGAAAGAATAGTATATGAACAATTTATGACGTAATTATTCTATAATAATATAACAAATAGTTATGACTATATAGCAAATAGGTTATATAATATTCGTCAAATTATCATTAATAAAAATGCATAGAAACGTAATTATTATAGGCTCTGGCCCTGCAGGATGTACTGCAGCAATATACGCAGCAAGAGCTGGCCTTAAACCACTTATGATAGCAGGAATGGCAGCTGGCGGACAACTTACTATAACCACTGAAGTTGAAAACTACCCTGGCTTTGCAAAAGCAGTGATGGGGCCAGATTTAATGCAAAACATGCTAGAACAAGCGGTAAATTGTGGTGCAGATATAGTATATGATGATGTAATTAATGTAAATTTATCTAGTAAGTTATTTAAAATATCTGATTCTTCAGGTAATGGATACACAGCAGATTCTGTGATTATTTCTACAGGAGGGGCTGCAAAATGGCTAGGTTTAGAATCTGAAAAGAAGTATCAAGGTTATGGAGTCTCTGGCTGCGCAACATGTGATGGAGTATTTTTTAAGGATAAGGATGTCTTAGTAGTAGGTGGTGGAAATACAGCAGTAGAAGAAGCATTATATCTCACTCGCCATTGTAAATCAGTTACATTGATGCATAGAAGAGATCGACTAAGGGCTGAAAAAGTGATGCAAGATAAATTATTTGCCAATAGCAAAGTAAAGATTATATGGAACCATAATTTAAAAGAAGTATTAGGAAAAGATGAGCCAACATTAGAAGTGACAGGGGCATTAATAGAAAACTCTCTCACAAAAGAAACCGAACAATTAAATCTAGACGGAGTGTTTATAGCAATAGGGCATAAGCCAAATACCTCTTTATTTAATGGTTATATAACTCTGGATCAAGAAGGATATATAATTACAAATAGTGCTATGCATACAAATATTCCTGGCGTATTTGCATGCGGAGATGTGCAGGATAAAATATATAGGCAAGCAGTCACAGCAGCAGGTAGTGGATGCATAGCAGCTCTAGAGGCGATTAAATATATAGAAGATGCAGTTTCCTGACCCAGTCATTTTAGAGATATATGGCCCTATCGCCATTAGATGGTATTCTATGTCTTATATTGTGGGAATAATATTATCTGTATTCTATGCAAAAAGATTAATTAAGGACCGTTTTGTTACCGGTATTGGGTCTGCAGATATTGACGATTTTTTATCATATGCAATTATAGGGATAATACTAGGAGGAAGGCTTGGCTATGTACTCATTTATGATATAGGTTATTATATCAATGACCCATTAGAAATTATTAAAACATATAATGGTGGTATGTCTTTCCATGGTGGAGCAATTGGTATGTTGCTCGCAGGGGCGCTATACACACATTTACGCAATATATCTTTTTATAAATTTATGGATTTAATATGCATTATAGCGCCTATTACCATATTCTTTGTAAGAATAGCAAATTTTATTAACCAGGAATTATACGGAAGAACTACAGATTTCTTTTTATCTGTTATATTCCCTAGGGTAGATAGCCTATCACGGCACCCTAGCCAGTTATATGAAGCTTTTTTTGAAGGTGCAATTCTATTTGTTATATTAGATTACATAAATAAGAAAAGAATATGTAAGCCAGGGCAGATTGGTGCTTTATTTGTAACTATATATTCAATATTCCGTTTTATATTAGAATTTACAAGGCAGCCAGATGAGCATATAGGATATATATTTTCTTGCTGCACTGCGGGGCAATTGCTTTCACTTGCTGGAATATTTATTGGTTCCTGTATCTTTATATATAGGGATATAGGTAAATAAGCATGGTATCAATATGCATTATTATATGTTAATTTATGTTAGTGAAATATCTTTAAATATAGCAAAGTAATATGTTACTATGATAGGTAGCCTAATTAAAAAATTACTATTATGCCAAGTAGAGATTTTGTATATTGCTATCGTGAATTACGTAAAAGCTTTTCACATATAAAAAATAATTTTGGTCAGATTATAACATCACCACAATTATCAGAACAAATTGACCTTGATCAACTAAAACAAGTTCAAGAAGAAGTTAGAACAAAATGCTCTTCTATAAATGTTGCTGATTTTGAGTCAAAGCTTGCTTTTACAGTATTGAGCAGATTTGATGAAGATATTTCAAGCTATATGTGATATAGAGCAAGAGTCAACTGTGCCTGCTATAGAAGCTCTATCCTATACAAGTGAGGTGTATTAATAGGAGCATGTCGTGAGGTGATGCATATAACATAAAATATGCTATATTTTTACATAAAAAAATCATATGAAGTAGTTATAATATATATAGT
>JAUIKA010000082.1 GCA_030430995.1 Alphaproteobacteria bacterium | reverse complement strand
AATTATATTTCTATTATCATATACTATTTCTTAATAGTAAAGAAAATATTTACTATTTCTACATATATAGCGTTAATGTTAACTATATAGAGAGCCTGTAAGGCTATTTTGAGAAGATGAGCTTATAGCTACGTTAAGTATTTGGCCTATATATTTAGCATTATCATTATTACTTGTGAGGTAAACAGATTGCATATAAGGGCTTCTGCCAATAATTTGATTGCTGAATTTACCCTCATGCTCAAATAAAACAGGTAATGTGGTTCCTACGAAGCTTTTATTTAACTCAGCTTGTTGAGCAAATAATAAATCTTGTAGTTTTGCTAACCTTGCTTTTTTTACTTCTTCTGAAATTTGTTCTTTTAGCGCTGCAGGTGTACCTGGCCTTGGGCTATATTTAAAAGAATAGCATTGGCCAAAACCAATTGTCTCAACAAGGTTCATGGTGTCTAAGAAATCCTCTTCTTCTTCTCCTGGAAAGCCTATTATAAAGTCTGATGACATTACCATATCAGGCCTTACTGATTTTAGCTCTTCTACTATCTCTATATATCTTTCTCTGGTATAGCCTCTGTTCATTAGCTTTAAAACCTTATTAGAGCCTGACTGGATAGGCAGGTTTAAAAATGGCATTAGTTTTTCTTCATCCCTATGAACTTTAATTAAATCTGGCCCTATGTCTTTCGGATGTGATGTTGTATAGCGTATTCTCTCAACTTCTTTTATTTTTGCTACTTGCTCTATTAAATATGCTATGGTCTTATCTTTTCCATCTTCCCCTAACCCATGATATGCGCTAACATTTTGCCCTAGAAGCACTATTTCTTTGCTTCCTTTTTTAACCATTTGTTTTACTTCATATAATACCTGCCCTATAGGTCTTGAAAATTCTGCTCCACGTGTATAAGGAACTACGCAAAAATGGCAAAATTTATTACATCCTTCTTGTATTGATATATAGCTGCTTGCTCCTTGTGGTAATATTTCTTCAGGGAGTTTATCAAATTTTTCTTCATCTATAAAGTCAAGTTCAATAACATTCTTTTCACCCTGCTCTACTCTATTTATTAGTTCAGGTAGGTTATGGTATGACTGCGGGCCTATTACTATATCTACCATAGCGCTTCTACTAAATACCTCCTCTCCTTCTGCTTGTCCTGTGCATCCTGCTAAAAT
Source organism: Alphaproteobacteria bacterium (assembly GCA_030430995.1). GTDB lineage: Bacteria > Pseudomonadota > Alphaproteobacteria > Rickettsiales > Rickettsiaceae > JAUIKA01. Next base: position 3,775 of record JAUIKA010000082.1, on the reverse strand, counting down.
AAGTATAGGTTTTTTTAGCCCTCTTTTTTTCCTTCCAGAGCAGATCCTTCCTATCTCTGAATATACTTTTTCAGATGCTTTCTCACGTATATGGCAAGTATTTAGTAATATAATATCTGCACTATCGATTAATTCAGTTACATTATAGTTATAAGATTGCATCAAAGAAGAAATTCTTATAGAATCATAAACGTTCATTTGGCAACCGTAAGTTTTTATATAAATATTTTTCATTATGTATTTTTATCAGTTATATAGTTTGTATATTAAAGAACTAAAGAGGTTTTTGAAAGTATATCACCAAACCATAATCTCTCCAATCATAGGAGGCATTATTTTTTTAATAGTATTAGTGATATCTTCAGATAATAAGTCTAGTGTTAATGGTATAAATTATTTAGATTTTGCTTCTTATGGCATAATAATAATGTTAATGCTTCAAAATTCTTTTAGCAACGCAAGTTCCACTATGGTTGTAAGTAAAGTTATTGGTTATATATCTGATATATTGATGCCCCCTTTAAGGCCAAGCCAAATTATAGTTAGTTATTGTGCTGCAGGTATTACTAGATCTGTTATTATAGGTAGCTTAACTGCTGCAAGTTTAAGTTTTTTTATTAAATTGCAACTGTATCATCCTTTCTTGATGGTAATAGTTATCATATTAGGCAATAGTTTTACTTCTATGGTAGGGATATTGGTGGGGATTTTTGCAAATAATTTTGAACAACAGTCATGTATTACTAATTATTTAATAAATCCACTTTCTTTTGTATCAGGTACTTTTTTTTCAATAAGTAAATTGCCAATGTTTTTCCAAAAAATCAATCTTATTAATCCATTTTATCTTATTATATCTAGTTTTAGATATTGTATAACAAACATAGAAGAAACCTCTATTTTCTATGCTTTAATAACCTTATTTATTATAAATATAATATTATATATATTTATTGCTGTAGCATTTACGCACGGGTGGAAAATTAAAAGCTAAAATATAGTATGGCGATTAAAATAGGAACTAAAACCTTTATTATATTTAAAAGCTATGGTAGTATAAATTTACCATAGTCAATATATTTTATTACCAGATGGAGCATTTTAATGTAGGAGCACAAGTTGTATACCCCTCGCACGGCGTGGGAATAATAGAAGATATTGAAAAAAAAGAACTTCTCGGGAAAGAAATGGTCTTTTATGTAATAAAATTTCAAGATTACAAAATGACATTGAAAATCCCTGTAAGCAGGGCAAAGGCAGATGGCCTGAGAACTATATCTAAAAAGGATAAAATAGAGCAGGTTTATACTACCATAAAGTCTGATGCAAGCGCTAAAGCCTCTATGCATAAAATGTGGACTAGAAGAGCGCAAGAATATGAGTCTAAGATTAATTCAGGAGATGTTCTAGCGGTAGCTGAAGTAGTGAGGGACTTGTTTAAAGATAAAGCCAAAAGGTCTTATAGTGAAAACAATATATATTTTTCAGCCATGAACAAACTTGCTAAAGAGCTATCTATTTTAGAAAATAAAGAAATAGAGCAAATTATAGAAAATATTTCTGATATTTTAGAGAGCAAGGAAGGTAGTGCTTGAAATATTTCTAATATGAATATAAAATCGTAGAGATCACATAAGGGGCTAAAATAGTTAGTGTTCTTTTTGTTAAAAGAATTCTTCCCTCTTATGGACGTTATAACTAACTAACCAAATTTAATATGTCAGAAAAACAATTATTAGAAATTAATGTATCTCAGCTACTCTCTAGCGGGGCTCATCTAGGGCATCGTACTAGTAGATGGAACCCTAAGATGGCACCATATATATATAGCGCTAAGGATGGAATTCATATCATTGATCTTAGAAAAACAGTTCCTTTGTTTAATAGGGCTTTAAAACAGCTTTATAATGTATCAAAGAAAAATGGAAAAATTTTATTTGTTGGAACTAAAATCCATATAGGAGATGTAGTGGGTGAATATGCATCAAAAGCTGGGCAATATTTTGTTAATCATAGATGGCTTGGCGGAATGCTCACTAACTGGAAAACAGTTTCTGAGTCTATAAAGGAGCTTGACCGTTTAGACAAACTATTAGAAGATAGTGCAAGTGTAGAAGCATATACAAAAAAAGAGTTGCTACGTACTACAAGAAAAAGAGATTCTATATTTAGGTCTTTAGGAGGAATAAGGTCTATGAATGGCAAGCCTGATATTATGGTAGTGCTTGATGCGAATAAAGAAAAAATTGCTATTCTAGAAGCATTAAAGCTAAATATACCTATAATATCTATATTAGATAGTAACTCTACTCCTGAAGGAATAGACTACCCTATACCTGCAAATGATGACTCAATAAGAGCTGTAAAAATGTATATGTCATTTTTCTGTGAAGCAATATTGATGGGTATGGAAGAAAATCTTGAGAAATCTGGAGTTAATCTTGAGTCAGGTTATGAAGAGAAGCCTGGTGAAAATAAGAACTCAATAAAGGTTGCTAAAGGAGAAGAAAGTGATAAAGAATTTGAAAATTTAATAGAATAAAAACTTATGTCAGTAGATGCAAAATTAATAAAAAAATTAAGAGATTTAACACAGTCAGGCATACTAGATTGTAAAAAAGCGCTAGATGCATCAGATGGGGATTTAGAAATGGCTAAAGATTGGCTCAGAAAAAAGGGGCTTTCTAAGGCTGCTTCTAAATCTGACAGAGAAACATCTGAAGGGGTTGCTGCTGTATACTCTCAAAGTGGTGTAGCTAGCATAGTTAAGCTAAGTACAGAAACTGACTTTGTAGCAAGGAATGAAAAACTACAAGGATTCATTAAAGAACTAGCTGAATTGGGCATCTTATGTAGTAATATGGAAGATCTTTTGCAGCAAAAGTTTTCAACTGGATATACAGTGGAGGAAGAGATTAAAAATTTGATTGCTGTAATAGGAGAAAACATAGTACTTGCAGATTTCCAAAGAATCAATGGTAACATTATAGGTACATATATACATGGCGGTGTAGCTTCTGGTATAGGTAATATAGTAGCTGCTGTTGCGTTAAATTCTGATGTATCTAATAAAGAAGTCCAGGATTTGGCAGATAATATTGCTATGCATGTAGTTGCTTCTTCTCCAGCTTTTCTTGATACTACAGATATACCAGTAGAAATGGTAGAAAAAGAAAAAGCTGTATGTACACAAATAGCTGCAGGTCTTGATAAGCCAGAGCAAATAAAAGAGAGAATAGCGCAGCAGAAATTGCAGCAATGGAAAGAAGAAATCTGTTTGTTAACTCAAAAATTTGTAATGGATAGTAAGCTACAGGTACAGGATATAATAAGATCTAAAGCTAAGGAGGTAGGTTCTGAGATAAAAGTAGCAGCATTTACAAGAATGTCAGCAGGGAAGAACTAAATTTTATATAATATCTTTTATATAGAGGCTTTTATGGTCAAGATATAACACACTTATATGCCTTGACCATGCCCCTTGCTTTAATGTTCTGTGCAATTAATATTGATAGAATTTGTTGCTTAAGATTATAGTAATCATTTTGGGTTATATGAAATTCAAAAATTTATAATATAAAGCTTTTAGATGTAAATAATTGTATCAGTTTTTAATAAAGATATTCAAATATGACAAAGTTAACACTAAAGCAATTAAATATAGCTTAGGTCAATATAAAATAGCATAAGCTATACATCTTATAACTATTTTATATTGCCCCAAGCTATAGTTTTCTTTTCATACCATAGAAAAATGGCGTAAGATATTAACAAT
>JAUIKA010000081.1 GCA_030430995.1 Alphaproteobacteria bacterium | reverse complement strand
TATTTTAGCGAGAGGGCAGAGCTATACACAGATATAGCCCTGCTATATTTACTACTAGGTTTTATAGTATCCAATATTATTAATAGAATTAAACTAATATAACTCTACACCTTCAAAACCAGCATCTATTTTTTGTAAAGCGCCACTTAATGTAGCCTCTTCACCAAGTGCATGCTCAATACCTGGCGCAAAACGAGACCATTCAGTAATATCTTCTCTATCTTTATATCCGCCACCTAGTGTTTTGACGCATTGTTCTAACTCTATAGCGAATTCCGATGTTCTTACAACAGCTTCTTTTGAAACATCGCTGACAACAGCAACATGCCCACCTTTTAGAATAAGGCCCCTTCTTGTAAATCAGAAGTTTTTGCTTTAAAACTAGATTTACCTTCCCTTATATATCTTGTGGTAAATTGCTTTAATTCTTCATCACCTACCTTAATGGCTTTACCTATAACAGAAGAACAATCCTCTGCAGCAAATCTATCTTGCTGACCAAAATATCTATGTCCACCGAATTGATAATCTCCAAACAGAAGCATCCCTCTTGTATTTGCAAATGAAAAATTAGTATCTAATGATGCTTCCTCACCATTATAATAAGGATAGAATGTAGATCATCCATCACTCACTTCAGGAAATGTGCATCTACCATGCTGATCTAATATAAGGCTTAAGCAAACATTACTTACAGACGAATTTTCATTGCCCCAAAAATATGTTTTACTGTCACTACCAAGACTTGGTAAACTCTCTTTATCCACTCTACATTCCAAAGCATTATGTAATTTACCCTGTCGAATTTCTCCTAAGAAAGCATCATCTTTACTTCCAATCCATTCTTGCACCATACCAAGCTGCAAACTAGTTTTATTACAAACTACAGGATAGCCTACCACTTCTACTCCTTGTTCTATAATAGCTTTTGCTTTTACACTATAATCTAGTACAGTTTTTGCAATATGCTCCTTTAATTCTTTTACAACTTGTTCACCGGATTTATCTACTAGGTCTTCTTCATACAACTCTACGACTTTTTTCTGTTTACCCATAATTGAAACTGCTGTTGCATCCTGCCTGCTTCTTATTTGCTCTACCATAGATAGAGATATTGCACTATTTATTGAACCTACCATATAAATTTTATTAGTTAACTGGTATTTAGTATATCTCCATCACATAAAAGCACAGAGTAAGGAATTTAATAAAAAATTTATTTGTATTATGAAAAAGCTTATGCTAGCATAGTGATCATTAACTTTAATAATCATTAATATGAATAAAGAAGATTTTATAAATTTTATTGCAAAAGATAATAATATTACAAAAAAAGAAGCTTTAAAAATAATAGATACATTTTGCGTCTCTGTAACTAAAGCCCTTTCTGAAAAAGATAGCGTAAGCATAGTAGGGTTTGGTAAATTCAATACCAATAATATACCACCGAGAGATGGAAAGAATCCAAGGACAGGAGCTCCGATAAAAATAAAAGGATACATACAACCTAAATTTTCTGCGGGGAAAAGACTGAAAGATGCATGCAACAATTAATATTGTATTAACAAAACTATAACTGCTAGTTTTTTCTTAATAAATATTGTAGAATACGGCATTAATGTTTTTTGAAAACAAGGATGCGAAGCGTAAAAAATTTCTTAATACTAGCTGTAGGGACGTTTTTTGAATATTTTGATTTAATGCTGTATGTACATATGGCAAGCCTTTTGAATGATGTATTCTTTGCGCCTAATAACGCTAAAAACGCTGAGGTTATTTCAACTATATTTTTTTGCAGTATATATATTTTTAGACCTATAGGGTCCTGGGCATTTGGGTATATAGGAGATAAATTCGGTAGAAGGAGCGCTATAACCCTATCATCAATTATTATGGCAGCCTCATGTGTTATTATAGGAGTTATGCCTACATATGCGCAAATAGGTGCTGCGGCAGGCATAATGATAACCATTTTAAGAATTATTCAGGCAATAGCTTCAAGCAATGAACTCATAGGGGCAGAGCTATACCTAACTGAATCTATCGCTGATAAGCAAAAAAGATATTTTACTGTAGCTATGATAGTGCCATTTAGCGCAATGGGCAGCGTAGCCTCGCTCGGGGCATCCTCATTTGCACTTTCTAGCGCATCTATAAGCTGGAGGGTATTATTTTATTTAGGCAGCTTAGTGGCTATACTTGCATCCCTATGTAGATTCTACATGAAAGAAACAGGGGAGTTTATAACAGCTATAGAAAATAAGGATTCATCAAAGCACCACCCATATATATTATATGCATATTTTTTTATGGAATCCGTTACCCCTATTTATTTTATTATAAATTATATATATGGCTCCACTATTCTAAAAGAAATGGGCAAAACTACAGCTGAGGTAATATCTCATAATTTCATTTTATCAATTGCTATCTTACTAAATACTATTTTTATAGCAGGTTTAAGCGCTAAATTTCATCCATTTAAAATATTAAAAATAAAACTACCTTTCTTTTTAGTATTTTCTTTTTTATCCCCAATGCTTATACAGTCAGCAACCACAGAAAATGAAATCTTATTTTTGCAACTAGCGAGCAGTATTTTTATATGCTCAAGCTTCCCTGCAAATGCAATAATACTCAAACATATACCTGTTCTTAAAAGATATAGATATGGATCTATTATCTTTGCTTTGTCTAAAGCTGCAAGCTATACTATATCCACCTTCTGTGTATCTTACTTAACAAAAACCTTAGGAAAAATAAGCCTTCTAATAATAACAGCACCAATAGCAGTAACATATAGTATATCTATGCTTTATATAAGTAGGCTAAAAGAAAAATAGCTTCAAAATAAAAGTTACTTTGTAAATACACTGTTTTTTCTATCCACTAAGTTACCTTCTGCATTTATTAGATCTAACACAGAATTGATAATTGCACTTTGGTCCCATCTTTTATATTTATTAGATATCAAATTTCTATATTTATTGCCATTTTCTTTAATATATTTATCAGACATCCAAATAAAAGCTCCAACATGCTTTTGCTCTACAGGAGCTTTGTCCATAGGCATACAATGCGCATATATACCATTTTCTCCTAAAGACTCACCATGGTCTGAAATAAAAATAACAACTGAGTTTTGATTCTCCAGTTCTTTTATTACTGAGTCTATTACATAATCTACATATCTAATAGCATTATCATATGAATTAGTTAGCAGTTCTGGGCTTGTGCATTCTGTAAGGCTTTGAAACACCTCCCCTTCAGAAGAGCAAATAGGAGAAAAAGCCTTGAAAGCCTTGGGATATCTATGGTCATAGATCCTATGCGCAGATATCATGTGAAATACTACAAAATTACTACCAGCACCTATTGCTTTTTTAACTACTATAGGAACAAAATCTTCATCATATATCTTTCCTAATTTTTGCTTACGCATATCATGAGTTTCAAATAAATAATCTGCCTCTATAGCTATATTATTTATAGAGCTTGCAAGCATACCCTGCGCTGAAACCCAATAAGTATTAAACCCTAAGCTAGAAACCATACCAACTAAAGAGGTTTGATTTTTCATCATATCTTTTTTCATTATATGAGCTACTGAATCAAAAGTTATGGTTGCAAGGGAATAAAAATTAGGCAAGCTTATAAGGTTATCTCTTTTACTTAGCAATGGCGTTGTTTGTCTTTTATAACCATTCAAAGATAAATGGTCTGATCTAACAGATTCACCCAAAATCAATACTATCTTAGTATCTTTAAGCGGAGCCTTCAAAGATAGCGGATGCTTATCTAATAAATTTTCCTTAGGTGCTTGTGCAGAATATAAATTATAGTAATTCATCAAAGATGATAGGTAATTCAAAGGTGGATAAAAACCTATGCTATCGGCAGCATATTTATAACTATGACCATATATCTTCAAGCTAACAAATACTGAAGCAATACTTAAAAGCAAGATAGATAAAAATAATTTAAACCTTTGCTCCCATAATATGTTTCTCTTAATAAACATTACTATTATAACAAAAGATGGAACCACACCCAAAAACAACACCCATAAAATTAAATTAATATTTAGTAGCTCTATAGCTTCATCACAATTTGTGTTTAATATAGCTTTTATCATTTCAACATCATATATAATACCCAAAAAGTATTTGTAATAAGACATAAATGCAGATGTAGCAAGCAATGGTAAGAAAAACAAAATCACTAGCTTGATAGGAAATAGCATAATTAATGCTATAAAAATAGATGTAAAGCTAGCAGCTATTACAAAACTGCTTAAATCATGAATTTGAAAAAAATATGGTATATTTGCAACCACATAAAAAGCTGTGGCTATAAACCAAAAGACTATCGCTTTACAGTTTTTTTCATTATCTACCTCAAACATCTTTATATTCAGCAATTAAAATTATAGACGAAATTATAGCATAACTTGCCATTATTATGGTATAGTAAAATTTGATTAACAATGTCAGAATATTATGTCTATACCGAGTATAATAGCTAAAGTACTGCGCCTTATTTTCCTAAAATGGTATACATATATATGTGGATCCATATTAGTAATAACATTTTTTGTATTCCAAGGGCTTCAAAAAGCTGGAGTAATAGAGTTATACAGAAATAGTGTAGCTTATGGATTTCATCAATCTGCCCTTGTAGCCAAAAATTGTACCCCTTTAATAAGGAACTTAAAAGATTTCGCATATTGCGTTCAAAACCCTGAAGCATTCAATAATAATAACAGCAATAATGATACCAAGATGATGAATTACATCTCTACACCTGCAAATATAGGTTTAGAAGATGAAAACCATCATGATGTTAACTATGACGATAATGAAAGCTCAGGCGATAAATAGTCACATATGAAAACAGCATTAATAACAGGTGCAAGCTCTAAAATAGGAAAATCTCTATATAAGCACTTATCTGA
>JAUIKA010000080.1 GCA_030430995.1 Alphaproteobacteria bacterium | reverse complement strand
ATGCTTATATTCGTAGTTATTAAATCTAAACGAGCCCATTATCAATATAAGCAACATATAGTACATCTCCTTATAATGGAAATACTGACACATACAGCACTATATATTTTATTATGTTAAACTGAAAGTTTATAGCGTTTTAGGAGGCATTTCTAATGTGATTTTATTGGATTAAATAATATAAATAAAAGATGTAACTATCCTATGCATAGCAACATAAATAAATAAAATATTTAACCAAGATATAAGATAAGGGCATAAGCCCATATCTCTCTCTATCTTTTAGAGAATTGAGTACTCTTTCTAGCTTTATGCCTACCGTATTTTTTACGCTCAACAATTCTATTATCTCTTGTAAGATAGCCTGAATCCTTTAGAAGGCTATGGAAACTAGTAGCATCTTTAATATTCAAAGCCTTAGCTACACCATACATAACAGCTTCAGCCTGGGCAGCAAGCCCACCACCTTTCACGGTAGAGAATACATCAAACTGACCTGATGTATTTGTTATCTCAAAAGCTTTTGATACCTGTTTTGCATTTGAAGCACGCACAAAATAGTCATCAACTTTTTTATTATTTACATATACAGAACCTTTACCTGGGCTTATCCAAACCCTTGCCACGGATGTTTTCCTTTTTCCTGTAGCGTAAACTCTATTATCTTTATTCATCCTATTCTAATATTTTTTTTATTTTCAGATCCAAAATCATATTTCTCTGGCTTTTGAGCAGAATGCGGATGCTCTGCACCTTTATATACATATAAATTTTTCCTAATCTTTTTCCCTAGCACGGAATCATCTATCATTCTGAATACAGCAAATTTTATTACTCTCTCAGGATATTTTCCTTCCAGCAATTGCCCCGCTGTAACACTCTTAATTCCACCAGGGAACCCAGTATGCCTATAATATATTTTCCCGTCCTTACGGTCTTTCTTAGAGCCAGTCATAGCAACTTTTTCTGCATTGATAATAATAACATTATCACCACCATCCATATGCGGAGTATATTGCGGCCTATGCTTGCCCTTTAAAATCATTGCAACACGGCTAGCAAGCCTCCCTAATACTAGATTCTCTGCATCTATTACTATCCATTTTTTATTTATATCAGATTGTTTCTGAAAAAAGGTATATCCCACTTCGCTAAATTTTATAATCTTAATTTATAATAAATTTAGCCAATTAAACGTGTTTTGTCAAATAAACTTTTCTTCAAATACAATAAAGTTATTATAACAGGTAATATAATGAGGCTTAAACTCATAAAGAACATGCTCCATCCCACTGATGCAACAAAAAAACCAGAAATGGAAGGGAGTATCACCCTGGAAATCCCCATTATGCTACCAAAGAAAGAATATCTATAGGCAGAGCCTTCACTAAATATACTAATAGCCGCTATGTAGTTGCTCATAGCTATACCAGATACAGCAGCACTAAAAAATATAATGGCCATATAAACATATATAGGTGGATTGATATTCACCATAAATACAAAAATTACTATAGAGGCACTATGCAAAACCCCAAAGAATATTAAATTAAAAACTATATTAAATCTTTTACTGACCATAATAGATAAAAATGACCCTAAAAGCACTGATATCATCCCTACCGTATTCAGTAAAGATATATCTTGCATACTAAAGCCCATATCTTTAAAAAATGGATTCAACATCACACCTAAAAAATTATCAGCTAGCTTGTATAAAACTAAAAACACGAAAATGCATATTATGACAACAGAGATATGAATCTTTCTGTTACAACCTATTTCCTTATTAGACAATATAATCTTTGGTATAAAGTAATATTTACTCAGCATTGTACCAAGAAATATTATTAACATACCCATAAAAAGATATATATATTTCCACTCTATATATCCTGACATAAACATAATTACAGGCCCTGCAATTATCATACCCACTCTATACCCTGAAGAAAAAAATGCAGAGATTGTTGTTTGTTTTGCAGAATCATAATACCTAGACCTTATAATACCAAATGATATATCTTGGATTGTACCTAAAACTGCTATTACAAAAGTAATGATAATTAAAAATTCTATTCTCTTTAAAAAAAATAGATTCGCTATACACAAACCACCTAACAACAGATGGTTATAGAAAATAAATCTCATGCCTAGCTTACTAAATAATGCATCCGTAACCTTTGCAAAAATAATTCTAAATGCATATGGCAGGCCACATAAACTTATTAAAGATATAATATGTTTTTCCATACCATAGCTAGTGAAGTAAAAATTTAAAGTTCTACCTGTAAGCATTATAATGATGCCGCTTACTATCCCTGAAATGAAAATCACAACCCTTTTATAAATTCTTGAGTTAGTTTAAATTTAGGTGAGGAGAAGAAATCTTGCTTTTCTCTATATTCAATTATACTTCCATTATCTAAGAATGCCACTCTATCTGCTATTTGCTTAGTGAATTGTAAATTATGCGTAATAATGATTATTGTAGTACCCATAGCTTTTAGATTGAGTAATATATTGCTTAATACCGCTATATTAGCCTCATCCAATGCCGCTGTTGGCTCATCGAATAGAATCACCTTTGGATTCAGAATTAAAGCCCTACAAATCGATATGCGCTGCTTTTGCCCACCTGACAAATATTTTGGATATTTATCTAATATTGATTTATCTATATTAAACTTCTCAGTTAGCTCCGTGGCCTTATGTATAGCCTCTTGCTTGCTGCATTTTTTATGTTTTATATAAGCATATGTTATATTCTCAAGCGCTGTTTTATTTTCAAAAAGATTGAAATTTTGAAAAACGGTACCTATATTCTCTGCTATGTTAACTGTATTTATAGAGACCCCTCTATATAACACCTGCCCATAATCCTCTGAAACGAGGTTATTTATAAGCTTCATAAGTGTTGACTTCCCAGCGCCAGATGGGCCGACAACACATGAAATAACACCTTCTAAAAAAGCTATATTGATATTGTCTAATACTAAATGAGAACCAAATTTTTTTGTTACACTTTTGATTTCTATAATATTTTGCATCTTTTCTCTATAAATTCTTTAGCATAATTAATACCTGAAATATCGATAGTATGTTTTAAATTCGGCACTTCTATAAACCCACAATCAGCATCTATATTCTTTAAATACTCAAAAGCCATACGGCCATACCCAATAGGCACCACCTCGTCTTCAGAGCCATGTATTATGCATATAGGGCTATATATCTCTTTTATGTCATCTGGCATGATAAGCCCACCTGAAAATGATATAGAAGCAGCGATTTTTAAGTAAGAAGCAAGATAATTTGCAAGCATAGCACCCTGAGAAAACCCTATTAATATAAGATTTTCTATGGGAATATTTAATTCTAATAATTTTTTTTCTATCATATCCACCATAATAGGTTTGACCCTTCTAAGCTCATGGGCTATAGATATGGGTGACCTATCTCTCATGCTGAACCATTGATACACCCCCTGCATCTCTTCGCATACCTCTAATGCATTTGGCGCATAATAAGCTGCATCTTGGTAAGGGAAAAACTGTATTAAATCTTTTAAATCTTGCCCATCAGAACCATATCCATGCAAAAACATTATTAGATATTTAGCATTTCCAGATTTAGCCGGTACATATGGTTCATACATTAGATTTTGCATAATATTTACAATATTTAGTTAAATTGCACTCATAGCATTTTGGGTTTTGTGATTTACATATATATCTTCCATGGAGCACCAATACATGATGCGCTTGTTGCAAATATACTTCTGGTAAAATAGCCAAAAGCTCCTGTTCTATTTTATCCGGCTTATCGCTTTTTGCAAGGCCAAGCCTCTGTGATACGCGCATAACATGAGTATCGACTGGTATTGTAGGCAAACCAAAAGCTACATTGAGCACCACATTTGCTGTCTTCCTCCCTACACCAGGAAGTGATGTTAACTGCTCCATATTATCTGGCACATTAGATCCATAATCATCAACTAAAATACGGCATGTTTTGATAATATTCTTTGACTTGGTAATATACATCCCAAGGCTTTTAATATATTCCTGCAAAGCTTCTACGCCTAACTCTAATAAAAGCTCCGGTGTGTTATAGAGCTCAAATAATGGGCGCGTTGCGCGGTTAACAGCTTTATCTGTGCATCTCGCTGAGAGGATCACAGCAATTAGCAGAGAGAAATTGTCAGAATATTCTAACTCTGTCTTAGGGTTCGGATGATGCAGCTTTAACCTTTCAAATATATCATTTATTTCCATTTTCTTTAAATTCTATTAGAACATCACCTACAGAAACCCTGTCTCCCTCTTTTACTAAAACTTTTGACACTATTCCATCCTGAGGAGATGTAATGATATTTTCAAGCTTCATTGCAGTTAAAACTATTAGACTCTGGTCTTTTTTCACATTTTCCCCTTCCTTTGTTTTTACAAAAGCAATTTGTCCACTAAGTGGAGATGTGAGTTCATCTACAAAGCTTTCTACTTCATCAGATTTAGGAAGTAAAGACTCAAGCTCTGCTGTTCTAGGAGAGCGCACATAAGTGTCTGCACTTACACCTGCATGGGTCAAGTGATATTTAGAACCCGCCTTTTCCATTTTTATTGTCTTCATAATGCCATTTATATAGCATATGAATAAAGAGCTTCCTATCTTCCATTTACTACTAATTGTGACTTTAGAATCTAAAAATCTTATATTATAACCTTCACTTGTTTTATACGCTACTATTGGTATAAATCTTCCATCTATATTGACAATCCATCTTGTACTCACTTTTTTACTACCATGCCTAGTGTTATCTGCTCTATCATAAGCCCTGATATACTCCTTTAGGAATATAAATGTTGTAGCAGATATAAAAATTTCGAAGATCTCTCTTGTCATATCAGCTCCTGCAAAACCCTCTGGGTATTCTTGCTGTATAAAGTTAGTATTAATATCCCCCTCAATAAATCTAGGATGTGATA
>JAUIKA010000003.1 GCA_030430995.1 Alphaproteobacteria bacterium | reverse complement strand
AGCAAGGGTTCATATTGTCCTGCCACGAAAAGAGTTATTCTCTAAAGAAAAACAATCTACAACAGCCTCTATATTAGTCAAACTAAAGCCTGGCAATATATTAAGTAAGAGTCAGATCAATGCAATTGTACATTTAGTGTCTACATCTGTGCCAGGTTTGAGCAGTAAGGATATTACTATAATAAATAATAAAGGAAAAGCTCTACATATAGGGAGTGATGAAGAAGACTTATCTGATGTGTCAGATAGCAATATTCAGATAAAACATAAATATGAAAAAGAGCTGAAAGAGAGGATAGAGGATATCTTATCTGAATCTGTAGGAATAGGAAATGTAAGAGCACAGGTGACAGCTGAAATGTCATTTGACAGAAGAGTGATTAATTCAGAAATCTATGACCCTGATAAAATTGCTATACGCTCTAAGCATACTTCTGAAGATATTGAAAAAACCCCTGTGGGTGAGCAAGATAATGTTGATATATCTGTATCAAATAACTTACCTGATAGTTTTGATTCAGATTCAAGCTCTGGCAGCTCTGGTTTCGCTACTATAAATAAATCTGATGAAACAATTAATTATGAAGTCTCCAGAGTTGTAACAAATGAAATTAGCAATATAGGAGAAGTAAAAAAACTATCAATAGCTGTAATAGTAAATGATGAAAAAATAGAAGCTCCAAATGGATATGTAACATATAAAGAGCGCAGCCCTGAACAAATGAATGAAATTGAGGGAATAATCAAGATGTCTGTTGGCTTTAACTCAAGCAGGGGTGATCAGATAAAATTAACTAATATGAAGTTTAGCCAACAAGATGTAAGCTTTACTCATGAAGAGAGCTGGTCATCATGGGCAAAAACTCACTTGCCATATATAGCACAAATCGTAATAATATGTAGCCTAATACTAGTTGTGCTAATATATGTAGTAAAACCTATATTGACTAAAGTGATTGTCAATGATAAAAAGCTGGGCGCAAATAGACCAGGAGATCACGCAGATGCAGACAAAGATGCAGAGTCTTCTGTTAACTCCATACAAAATAATATGAAAGAAGCTGAATTGATGTATGAAGAGCTCAATAGCCTTATCCAAGCTAATAAAGATGCTGCTCTGGGGGTATTAAATAATTGGTGCAAGCAACAACAATATAAAAAATAATTTACGTTATGGAAAATGGTGTATATAAAACAGCTGTTATTTTACTTTCACTAAATGATGACATAGCTGCAGATATTCTTTCTATGATGAAGGAGGAACAAGTACAAGAAATTTCTAGGGTTATGGCCACTTTAGGAAAAATTGATATTATTAAATCTGCCAATATTATTGTGGAGTTTAAAAGAGAAATGGCAAATAGCGCTTATCTTTCAGGAGATATAGAAACCACCAGAAAAGTGTTAAGTAAGTTTTTAGATAAAGAAAGTGTAGAAAATATATTATCCACTGTAAAAAGTAATGAAGATAATGTATGGGATAGGCTTTCATCTGTAAATGAAGAACTTTTCGCATCTTATTTGAGGGATGAGCATCCGCAAACTATAGCTGTAATATTTTCCAAATTACAACCTAATTACCTTTCTCGTGTTATGTCCTGTTTGCCTGAAAATCTAGCAATGGATGTAATTACAAGAATCATTAATATGACTTCTATCAAAAAAGAAGCTTTAATGGATATAGGAAAAACACTAAAATCAGAATTCATCACTAGTTTTGGGAAAAGATCTTTTAAACATGACAATTACCAACTAGTAGCTGAGATGTTTAATAATATGGATGCAAGCAATGAAGAGAAATATCTTTCTATGCTAGATAGCAGGTCCCCTGAAGCATCTGAGAAAGTAAGAGATTTGATGTTTACTTTTGAGGATTTAGTAAATCTTACACCAAGCAGTATTCAAATCATACTAAATAATGTTGATAGAAAAGCTTTAATAACCGCAATGAAAGGAGCCTCAGATAAAGTCAAAGATCTTATTCTTTCTAATATCTCACATAGGGCTGCTAAAATCATCAGCTATGAATTAGATTCATTAGGGCCAGTAAAAGTAAAAGAAGTAAGCAAAGCGCAATCTGAAATTTTATCTAAAATTAAAACCTTAATAGAGGACAACAAGGTTGAAATTATTAGTAGTCAAGATGAGTATATCTCGTAAAGTCTATGGTATCGAAAAAATTTTTATATCCTAACCTCATTGAAGAAAATATAGATAATAATATTTCAGGCAATTTATATAATGTAATTAGTAATAATAACAATCTGGGAGATAAACCTGAAAATAATATTATTAATAATATTGATACTTTAAATGATGGCTCACATGAAGATAATTCAAATGATAATGAAAATATTATAGAAAGCCTAGATACAGAAAATTCAATAACCGAAAGCTATGTAGAACAGCCCACTATAGATATAGAATATATTAAAGAAGAAAGTTATGAGAATGGATATAGAGTAGGTTATGAAAAATGCAAAGAAGAGATAATAAATGACTTTGATTATGGAGTAAACAATATCTCTAAAACTTTACAAGAAAAGCTTAATGATTTAGAGGTAAAAGATTTTAACCATATATATGGTGGTAATATCTCCAAAGCTTTACATATTCTATGTAATAAGTTTTTTATTAAATTACCTATAGATACTGAAAATCTAGTAGAAAAGATGCTATTAGAGCATATCTCTAAGATTAGGCAATATACTAAAATAGAAATCATAGCTGAATCCTCTATTCTAGATAAAATAAAAAGTCATGTATCAAACACTTCTATAAAAGATAAAATCGTGTATAATAATACTAATGATGGTACAACTAATGTTAGGATTATTATTGATAATACAGAAGTAAGCTTTTCTAGAGAAGCATTGATCAATTCTATTAGTAATTTATTAGATAATAAGTAAAGAAATTTGAATATGAGTAATAACAATACGAAAAAAACAAAAGAAGATCTTACGCTGGAATCTCTGTATGATGTACCAGTAAGCCTTTCTGTTGTCTTGGGTTCTACAAAAATGCAACTGAATAATATTTTGAAACTAAATAAAGGAGCAGTGGTAGAGTTAGATAAAACAATAAGTGACCCTGTGCATATTTATGTTAATGACAAAATAATAGCTGAAGGGGAAATAGTAGTAGTAGAGAATAGGATTGGGGTTACAATAACTAAAGTGATCGATAAATAGTCTTAATATCAATATATAATTGATATTATAATCCAGTATGGTTTTTAATCAGACAATTTGATGATAATGCCTGTTCAAGCCTGCGCTAAATCCATGCCCCGTTGCTACAATAAGTAATAATCCAGATATAGATAAAGATTTAAAAACAGGAAAACTTCTGAGCACTAAACAAACTTCATATAGTAAAATTCGGTATGCTTTTAAAAATTTAGAAAAGCAAATTACTGCGCTCTTAGATTTTATTGCTGAATTAAGTAGAAAGTCAGATAAGGCCTTGCTCTAGAGTTGATATCACAATTTAAAAAGCATCTATCAAAACATGATGCTTATGGTTAAGTAGAGGTTTTTCTGCAAGATGCTATAAAAAATATTTAGATAGTTCAAAACTAACATAGGTGGTTATATGAAAGACTATTCTGGTGGAGTAGAGATAATAATACCAGGGCTATAGAAAAAATATTAGAAGAAGATTCAGATTTAGATGTATGGAAAGTGATGGAGTATGTTTTCGCTTTGCTATAAAATATGGTAACGTTGAAATGTTAGCAATCTTAATCAGGTATTACATAAACGCTATTCAAGAAGAAGAAAGATCTTTAGAGTATAATTATAAAATTTATAAACTTAAGCAAGTACTTATAGAAGCAGAAAAAAGGGTTTTAGGTGATATTTCAGAAGAGATAACAGAGATGCTTAGTCAATATATAGCAGAGCATAGAGACAGCAAATATGAAGAAGAGGTGTATGATGATGATGGATTATGTGATTTTTCTCTATTAAAAGCAAATTCATAACAGCAAAAGCAGCAAGAATTAGTAGGCAAAGAAATTGATCTTCAAGAGATAATTAAGAAAATAGAGTAAAGATGCGGCAGATCTCTATTTTATACAGATTTAACTATATAAAAAATGTGCTTAAGAGAATATAGAATCTATTTATAATGGGAGTAAGTTAATTAGGTTATAAAGGAAAGAAAAAGCAGTTATATGTATTGCAAAAGGGAGATGATTGGAAAATATTTACAATCACATATCTTAAAACCGCCCGTATATGGGCTCCGTTGATTAACATTCATGATTGTCAATATATCGCGCTATCGAGGCTATATCCATAACTATAACCACAACTGAGTTTAAGAAATAATTTTTATAAAGCTTTCTAATGTAGGTTCATCGTCTCTGATTTGGTAGGCGATTAGCCCAGCAAATAAGTGGGCAAAAGCATTTGTAGGACATCTATGTCTATAATGAATTAATGTATTTAAAGATTTCATGGAGGAAAATATAGTCTCTACAAAAGATCTCTTCATAAGCATCATTTTCTCAGATATAGCCATCAAAATATTTTTCTTAATTTTTGTTATTAAAGTATAACCTTTATCACCAATGAGTTTAGCTTTGATGCCTTTCATCATATCTCCCACTGGCTTGGTATCATGGGTATTGGCGGAAGTAACAGAGAGCCTTACTATCTTGCCCTTGGTATTAAATATAAAATATAATTTAAAACCAAAAAACCAACCAGTGGAAGTTTTTACCTTTAGTAGTGGCAACGCCTTTAAACATTTTATGTTTTCGTTGTTTTAGGTTATGACATAAAGCCATTGGAGTAGAGTCTACAAATATAAACTCTGTTGCTTCTTTTTAACATGCAAACTAAAGCTAGAAATGCTTTTTTGATGAGTTTGACAAAACGATCGTAATGAACCAAGCCAGGGAATAATTCTTTAGATAAACTAAGATAAAAATATTTAAAATAAGCCATCCCAGACTTATGATAAGCTAATAAAATTGTCATTATCTCAGATAAATATAATCTACAGCTCCTATCTCTCTTTATTATGCTCGCACATATAATTTGTTTCTTGAACCGTGGCTAAAAACTGACGCAAAATTCGCTTGCATAATAGTACAATTCATCATAATCTATATTCATAGAGTAAATTTATTTATTAATTATCTTACTCTATACCAATATTCAGCTGTATGACAAGTCTATTCTTTAAACGCAGTTGGGGTTAACTATAACATTATTTGCTAGAAATTTAGTAATAAGATCCTGCTTTGCCCAAGCCCTAAATATAGCTGTATTTATATTGTTGTAGAATAATGATATTGTTAACAGAGTTCTCACAACCAATACACCTATAGCATTAATTCTCTCCTTTAAATTCTAACTATAGCCAAAAGCAAAAATAGTCGATTTAATCAATCAATGCCAAATCAAACTAATCAGTTAGCCAAAAACTTTAACTACAAGAAATATTGTGAGGACATACAATATTCTTTCAATAAGAGCTTGATTATAATATGTATAATCAGCCCCTTTTAATTATATATTCTATATATAATCATTAATATTACTCTTAATGAATGACTTTATAGAAGCTTCATCCTCTTTATTCATTTCACCTGAGCTATTAATTCTATCCGCAACATCTGTTTCTTCCCTCAAGAATTTAGAAAGTAATTTATATTTTATATTCTGAATTTTATCTAAATCAACTTCCTGCAAATAATCCATAATAGCAAGTTGTAATACAAATACATGTTCCGCTAATGACAATGGCATATACTGCGGTTGTTTTAGCGCCTCTGTCAATATTTTCCCTTTATCTAAAATTCTCTTTGTTTCTTGCTCCACATCACTACTAAACTGAGTGAAAGCCTCTAATTCTCTATACTGGGCTAAGTCCAATTTCAACCTACCTGCAGCCTTTCTTATAGCTTTTTCTTGCGCAGCAGAACCAACACGGCTCACTGATATACCTATGTTAATAGCTGGCCTTACTCCTTTATGGAATAAATCTGTTTCTAGAAATATCTGCCCATCCGTTATAGAAATAACATTTGTGGGTATATATGCAGATACATCACCAGCTTGAGTTTCTATTATAGGCAATGCCGTCAAAGAACCGCCACCATGAGATTGGTTTAATTTACCTGCTCTCTCTAATAGGCGAGAATGTAAGTAGAATATATCTCCCGGATATGCCTCCCTACCTGGTGGCCTACGAAGCAATAGTGATATTTCTCTATATGCTACAGCATGGCTATTCAAATCATCATAGATTATTAATGCATGCTTCCCATTATCTCTAAAATACTCACCTATAGCACATGCAACATATGGCGCTAAGAACTGCATAGATGCAGGGTCTGATGCATTTGCAGCCACTACAGTGGTATATTTCATTGCACCTATTCTTTCCAGCTTATTTACTAATCTCGCTACAGATGAGCATTTTTGCCCTATAGCAACATATACACAATATACAGGGTCCATGCCTGGATTTTTATGTGTAATTGCCTGGTTAATTATAGCATCTATAGCTATAGCTGTTTTTCCTGTTTTCCTATCTCCTATTATAAGCTCTCTTTGCCCTTTACCTATAGGAATCAAAGAATCTATTATTGTTATACCTGTATATAATGGCTCATGTACACTTTGTCGTGCCAGTATTGATGGTGCTTGCGTTTCTACATCTGCATATTGAGTGTTTTCTAATGGCCCTTTTCCGTCTATTATTTGACCTATTCCATTTACCACTCTACCTAGCATTGCTTCACCCACAGGCGCTTGAAGCAATTTCCCTGTTCTGAACACCTTTTCTTCTTCAGATGCACTACCACTAATTAATATTACTCCTATAGTGTCTATCTCCAGGTTCAGCGCTATTCCTACAGCCCCATTTTCAAACTCTAAAAGCTCTCCCACCTGTACTTTATCTAAACCAAGAACCTTAGCTACATTGTCACCTATTGTTAGAACAACGCCATATTCTTGATGCTGGGCTTTTATGTCTATTCCTTTAAGTTGTTGCTCTAATACAGAAAAAAACTTATTTTTATTCAGTGCCATAACTTATATTTTTATTAATTTTCTTAAAAAGAGCAGCAAAAGATGCATCTAATATCTTGTCTCTGAATACTACTTTAAAACCTGCTACAATATTTGGGTCTATTTTATATTCAATATCACTTGAATTCAAGTTAAGTTTTGTTTCTATCTGCTTTGTTTCTTCCTCTGTTGTTTTTGATGGTAGAATAACACAGCATTGTTGCTGCTTTGTTTTCCCTTCTACTAATTTTATATATGCATTAGATATGTCACCTAGAAGATGCAGGTCTTTATTCAATGCAAGCAAATGTAAAAAGTTTTTCATAGGTTCTGCAAGGCTTTCAAATACAGAATAATTAGCACTAAGGGTATAGTTAAGTTTCTTTCCATAAGTACTTGGAATAATTCTCGCTAACTCCTGCAACTGTCTTGACAGATCTTTTTTGTTATATATTTTTAATAAAGCTTTAGCATAGTTTATATAGGTTCTTGCTGTCATATAAAATTTTAGATTTAATTAACTTTGTCCACTTTGTTTCGCTGCTCCAAGAGCGTATACACATAAATCTTCAAAGGTTATGCCATGTGTTTTAGACATATCATATAACTCTTGTATTAATGACATTACTTCAGGTGGGATCTGCCCTCCTCTATCTTTAGTAAGCCACTCAGATTGGAAATATAATGGATTATGTTTTGAGTCAGGGCCACCAATATATATTGTCACGGGAGCCATTTGCCCTCCGAAGTCACAATTCACTGTAAATTTTTTTGTCATAAGGGCTTTTTTATTAATTCATCAAGTAATTCTTGGTTATCAAAATCTTCAGAAAATAAATGCAACATAATATCTCCGATATCTATAGCTACCCAATCTGACGTTCTTATCCCATCTATCAAAATATCATAATTAAGTTTATTTTTCATTGTTGCACTTATATATTCAGCAACAAAACTAATATTTTTTTTTGACCTACCATGGCAAGTTATTATGCAATCAGAAATACTGCTACTACTTTCATAAACCTTGATATCTGACATTTTCTTTTCTTGCAGCATACTCACTATGCTATCTTTCTTCTGATTCAAATCCATATTATTTTATAAATAAACACACTTCCATTTGATATAGTATATATAATATTACTATATTATCCAAGCTAATTGCTTATAAAAATTGACTAAAAAATAGTATAGGTATACAATAACCTCTATATGAATAAACAAGCTTAGGTGATGAAAAAAGATATACATCCTAAAAGTAAAAAAGTAAAAATTATAATAGGGAAAGACAGCCTAGAAACTTCTAGCTGTTATAGCAAAAGTAACGAAATAATAGCTGACATTGATTTCAGGACCCATCCTGCTTGGACTGGTGATATGTCTACAAAAGCTAGCAGCAAAGATTTAAATATACAAAACTTCAATAAAAAATTCGGAGATGTATTTTCCTGAAGATATGTAAAGAGGTATGCTAGGGAAGAATAAATCTTATTTTCTATCTGGAATTTTATTGGCTGTGGCAATTTTTTGGCCCTTCTCAATATTTATACCTCTTCCTCATATATGCTTATTGCAACATTTTGTGAAAAAACATGGAGTATTAAAAATCTTTATATTAGGGTACTTAATAGATATTTTAACTTCTAATATTCTTGGGCTTAATTCGGTATGTTTCCTATCCGTGCTACTAATATATAGCCTTCTACCTCGTAAGTTTTACGATAGCATGCATAATACACTTAGGATATTTTTTCTTACACTTATATCTTTTTCTGCATATAACCTTCTGTTATTTTTCATAATAGGCTGGTATATGGATTCTATATTTTATATATATTCATTTATTGCTACATTTGTATTATGTTTAATGTTCGAAAAAATTGCTCCTACTTTATGAATGCATAGAATCAAAGAATGCAGCGGAAGCTTTAGCGTCTTCTTGCCTCTTCTTTTCCTGCTTACTTTTTTCTAAGTTTTCTAGGGTAGTGAATAGTCTTTTAAAACCATTAAATGATTTTTCTAGTCTCTTTGCCTTAGATGTAATAGATTCAGAGCTATCAAGCCTATATGCAGATTCAATATATTGTCCATGTAAATCCATCCTGCATTTTGCTACTTCCTGCATCTTATTGAAAGTTTGATTTGCAATCTCTCCTATAGATTCTTCTAATTTAGATAATAAGCCAGATGTATCTACGGCTTGGAAGGTACGTCTGTATCTGCCTGGTCCTATTGCCCCTACTACACTTGGTCTTAACAAAGCTTGCCCTGTTTTCGGTAAATGCCTATCTAGCTCTTCTAACCCTTCTTCAAAACCTCTCATCATATCACCAATTTGCTTTTCTACTTCTGGCTCTTCTGCTTCTGAAAGAATAATTGGTGAACGGCGTGAATAAGGCCCGCAATAACAAACTGACTCATCTATTGAGCAAACAGATGGGTTGTATACATCTTCTACTTGCTTTTGCCCAATATTCCTATTATGTCTAGATAACTCTTCATATATATGCTCATATAGAGCCGTTTTCCTCTTAGTATCTGTTTCCTTTTCTGCCTTCTTAAATAACATATTATTCTTTAGCGAAATGGAGCTATTCCTAGCTAACTTCATAGATGCAAGAGTTATAAATAGCAACTTATCTTGTGCATTATTTGATTTAAGAAATTTATTATAAAGCGAGTAATGACTCTTAGCACGGTTTTGGCCCATACTCTTTGTAATATAGCCTTGATTTAGCAATTTAGATATAGGAGCTATAGACATACTAATAATATGTATAGGTGTTTATATTTATAATATTAACATTATTTAAAGAAATGCTCAAGTTTTATATATGGGGTTGTAATGCTATATATGATATATATCACATCATAAATAACTAATATTTTTCATAAAAATATTTTACTAACTAAGGTATCTATAGTACTATATAAGCATGCAGCTTTAGCTCAGCTGGATAGAGCAACAGATTTCTAATCTGTGGGTCATAGGTTCGAATCCTATAAGCTGCGTTTCCAAAGGTTATGGAAAGTAGTATAGATATTGATTACTCTCTTATCTTCTGCAATGGTATTTTTTCTAAAATTGATTCTAGTAATTGCATTACAAATAGCAATATTTGCATATATATATCATAACCAATATAAAATAGTTATGGCATACCTATAGCCAAATGGCGAAAATACTGACACTCGGAGACATAATGGGCCCCTTCCCCATACTATGTTTGGCCCACTACCCTAAGCACCCCGGCTATACCACAACTAAAGGTCGTGATGCATAGAGACATTACTATGTGAATATCAATATCTAATTAACGTCTAGCACATGCTATTTTATACTGACCTTGCTATAGCACTCTAAATATATTTTTCTACCCATATTGAAGTTTCATGTCACTCAACTTAGTAGAATAGAAAAAGATATTAGTATTAATATACTATAATCATTCCATATAATCCAAGCAATATATGCTACGCAGCTTCATGATTTAGACAATATAAATATAACATTATCAAAACACCACTTATATCTAAAACCTAACTACACTACAGCTTGCTCAGTAAATCATCAGATATAGGGACTTTATAGCTTTTTCCTGTTTTCCGTATTTTAACTTCTAGCTGCCCCTCTTGAATGTTTTTACTAGATATAATCACCTGCTTAGGAACCCCTATAAGATCATGAATTTTTAGCTTCTGCCCCGGTGATTTACTACTGCAGTCTAGCAATACATCTAACCCTTTTGCTTTTGATTCAGCATATATTTTTTCTGCCAATGCAGAAGCTTCTACGTCATTTGGATGTAAGTTAATAATAGAAATAGTGAACGGTGCTACCGCTTCAGGCCATATTATTCCACTGCTATCATGGCTTGCTTCTATTATTGCAGCTATAAGACGTGAAACTCCAAGGCCATAGCAACCCATATAAGGATATATTATTTTAGAATCCGCCCCCTGAACCCCCAAATTTAGCTTCTTTGTATAAACTGTATCTATCATAAATATATGCCCAACTTCTATTGCTTTACTCTTTGCTAGATATTCTTCTGGCACATTACATTTATTAGGGTCATGTATATCATCACTTGCCACATAATAATCCCTTATATTTTTTTTATCCTCCAGCATACGAGAATCATAATATACTTCCCCCTCACCTATATCTGACAATATATTAAATTCATGGCTTAAGCTTCCTCCCATATTACCATTATCAGCCCTTGTTGCTAAAGCATTCAAACCAATAGCATTTAATATATCTATATATATATCAAAAATTTTATAATAGCTTTTAATTGCTTCATACTCGCTAATGTCAAAAGAATATGCATCTTTCATTAAGAATTCCCTTGCTCGCAATGCGCCAAATCTTGGCCTTATTTCATCACGAAACTTCCATGATATTTGGTAGCTTACAATGGGTAGCTGCTTAAATGAAGAAACAGAGGATAAAACAGAATCACACATAACTTCTTCACTTGTTGGGGCAAAAACAAACTCATTATCATGCCTATCTATAAATTGAAGTAATTCTGGGCCATATTTTATATCCCTACCAGATTTTTTCCATATAGAAAATGGCTGTACAGATGGCATGACCATCTCTTGAAAACATGCATCATCCATATGTTTGCGTATTATATTTGTAAGCTTATTTAATACCCTCACACCTAAAGGCAGCCAAGAATATATACCACTGCTTACTTGCTTAATCATCCCTGCTCTTAGCATTAGCTTATGGGAAGCAACCTCTGCCGCTTTTGGGCTATCTTTTAGTAGTGGTAATATTAGATTCTCTATCCTCATATCTTAATCATATTAAAAAATTTATTCTGTATATCAATATTCTCTTTAAATACTCCATCAAAATAGCATGTTTTTACCGTTATGCCATCTGTTTTTATTCCACGAATAGACATACACATATGCTTTGCGGAAATTTGCATCGCGACCCCTTTATCCTTTAAATGCTTATGAAATAACGCAGATATCTCCGAGCCAATTTTTTCTTGCAATGTCATTCTTCTACATATATGGTTTATAATTCTTGGTATTTTACTAAGGCCTATTATATGTTTATTAGGAATATATCCAAAATTTATCTTCCCTGTAATAGGGAGCATATGGTGCTCACAAAATGAAGCCAATGGTATATCTTGCAATAAAATTATCTCATCATAACCTGTTTTATTGTCAAATTTTGTAATATTAAAATTAATTTCTGAGTATCCAGCTAATGCCTCTTTATATCCACTCATAATCCGCTTCTGGCAAATTTCACCTCTCTCAGGGCTCTCCCCTATTTCTTTTAGGAAAAACTCCATAGGGCTTCTATTGTTACTATCTTGGCTGCTCATAATAATTTGGATAAAATTCTGTCTAGCATGTTTAGATCATTAAAATACACTTCAATTTTACTGCTTTTATTATTTTGCTTTAGCTGTACCTGAATGCCGTATTTATCTTCTAATTTCTTTTCCAATATTTTTATATCCTCATTTCCTTCATCTGATTTTACTATTTTTTCAACCTGCCTAACTGTAAGCTTTTTGCTTATTATATCTTGCATAGCTTTGATTGGATTCTTCTCTGTAAGGAGTGCACGTGCATGCCCCATTGAAATTTTTCCTAATGCTAGCTGCTTCTTTATCTCCTCTGGCAAATTATTTAGCCTGAGCATATTTGCAATATGGCTTCTACTTTTCCCTAATATTTTTGCTAATGCCTCTTGCGTATATTGATATTTTTCTATTAAGTAACAATATCCCTGTATTTCTTCAACTATATTTAAATCTTGCCTTTGAAGATTTTCTATCATTGCCATTTCAAATTTTTTCTCCCCTTCATTTATAATGACTGGGACTTGGTCTATCCCAGCTATTTTAGATGCTCTATACCTCCTCTCTCCTGCTATTATAATATATTTTCCATCTTTATTTGCCTCAACTATAATAGGTTGTAATATGCCATGCTCTTTTATTGAAGCTGCGAGTTCATTTAACTTATCACTGTCAAAATCTTTCCTTGGCTGCTTAGGGTTTCTCTCTATATTTTCTATTGAGATATACCGAAAGTTTATATCTTTCTCCATAGGCCCAAGCAGAGCCGAAAGCCCTTTACCTAAACGATTATCACTTTTCATAGCTTAAAATTAGTTCTTTTACAAATTCGATATAAGCAATTGAGCCAGAAGATTTATGGTCATAAATAAGAGCAGGCTTACCATAAGATGGCGCCTCTGATAGTTTAATATTCCGTGGTATAACAGTTTTAAATACAAGAGCTCCTAAATTATCCCTTACATCTTGCTCCACTTGGCTAGTTAGCTTATTTCTTTTATCATACATAGTAAGTAATATCCCTTTTATTTTCAATCGATCATTTAAATTATTCTGCACCAATTTTATTGTTTGCACTAAATGGCTCAGCCCCTCTAGGGAATAAAATTCACATTGCATAGGTATTATTATATCATATGCAGCTACAAGTGCGTTTATTGTAAGCAGCCCAAGTGATGGAGGGCAATCTATTATTATATAGTCATATTCGCTCAGTATGGGTTTGAGTGATTGTTTTAACCTCCTTTCTTTTTGTTCTAAATAATTAAGCTCTATTTCAGCCGCAGCTAAATGCACATTAGATGTAACGACATGAAGAAATGGAACTATAGTCTCACATGGGCTGATCTGTTGGTTACTTACTAAGGTCTGATATATGGTTTTCTGCCTATCTTTAATTCCAAGGCCAGTACTAGCATTACCTTGCGGGTCTAAGTCTACTACTAATATCCTTTTTTTTATGCTAGCTAAAGCTGCAGCAAGATTGACAGATGTAGTAGTCTTCCCTACCCCACCTTTCTGATTTATAATGGCTATTATATTTGCAGGCATATCACTATCTATATATCACAATAGTATTTGAAGCTTTGTCATGAATAGCTCTTTTATTTTTAGTAAACTGTAAAAAAGGCATTGAAAACAAGCCTATAGGATACATTATAGTTCTAATTAAATATTGCATCACAGATGGCTTGGAATGGTCACTCATTTTTACTATATTTATTCTCATGATATATTTGCCTATTGTGTAACCAGTATAATATGGAAACAAACTAAAATATAGAAACATAGTAATAATTAGTAATATATTTAGTAAATCATATTGGAGAAATAGCATTCTATAAAAGGAACTTAGGAAGTATATCGCCATTATATCTATAGAGGCACTTATTAGCCTTATTGTAAAGCTTGGATATAAAAGTTGTTTTTGCATTGTTATATATTAATCAGAAAAACTAAGTAATATTATATCCCATCTATATTAAAAATTCCTCTAAAAGATTCATTTTAACCCTTAAGAGATATGTTGAAGTTTTACTATAGTGACTCTACCCCCATACCTCATATAGAAGTTAATAAAATTATTTATTGACCTTTGCTTATAAATATTATTTAATTATTGTATATTTACAATAATTATCTAATTGGTTAAGTATATATTCATAGCATTATTTATAACTCATGCCAATTCCATAGCAAATCCATGGATGAAAGAAGAAGGCGAATATTTCTTTAGTTTTTCTAACAACACATCAAATGCAATATATCATAAACATTGCAACCATATACAAAAACTAAGAGCACAAGAAAAAAAAGTGGCATCCAATGCGAAAATACCACTAAAACAAAGAATTTATAGAATTGAAAAAATAAAGAAAAAACAGCAACATATATATGATGCCAATGCGACATTACATTATGCATCTAGAGGTGGGTATTCTCAGAACTTATATTTTGAATATGGTTTAAGCAATAATGCGAATATAGGGGGGCAAATTAACTATAACAAAATATATAACTATGCCTATAAAACAGGAGATGACATATATATTTCTCTTTTTCTAAAAAAACCTATATCGCAAAATTATGCTTATAAATTGCAGATAAATAATAATAGATATAATAATGTAAATTATACCAATATAGAGCAAGCTATAGCATGGGGCAAAAAGGGTAAAAGAAAATATTTTGATTGGCAAAGAAGCTTTGAGCTATCATTCAACCCATTTATAAAAAATGTTAAATTTGCTGCTACATTTATTTTGAGCAGAGGAAGATTTTCATATATTGTTAGCACAACAAATAGCTTTTTTTATGGTAATGATATAAAATCATATTCTGATATAAAAAAGGGAATTATTTTTGAATTAAACAAAAATAATAACACTAAAGCTGCATTATGCACATTTGTTACAAACAATATGTTTACATGTAGAAAAATTAGAACAAGAAATATAGGAATATCATTAGGATTATGGATAAAAGGACAATTTTAAAATTATTATTATTTGTAGGACTAAGCTTTGTTTCTGCTACCTACGCAAATAATAAACAATATCATGATGGATTCAGAAAGCTATTTGATATAATAGACTACATATATGTTGAAGAGCCAGACAAGAATAAAATGCTCGATAGCGCCGCTGAAGGAATGCTAACTTCTTTAGATCCACATTCTACATATCTCACTGATGATGACTTAAAAGATTTTCAAGAACAAACAGATGGTAGCATTAACGGGATAGGCGTCGAAATCATATATGATGTAAAAACCAAATCTATTAAAGTAATCACTCCATTGGATGACATGCCGGCAGCTAAAGCTGGCATAGAAGCTGGTGATATGATTGTAGAAGTAGGGTCAGAGAAAGTATCTGACATGACTTTTTCCCAATCTCTCAGAAAAATAAAAGGACCTAAAAACACTAAGGTGAAAATAAGCGTCATAAAAAACTCAGACCAATCTATAAAAGAATATGAAATTACGCGCACACCACTTAAAACTCATAGAATTAAATATCATATGGATAATGATATAGGCTATTTAAGAATAAGCAGCTTTAATAAGAATACTTTTGATGATTTTAAAAATGCAACAGATGAGCTATTTAATAACTCTAAGCCATCAAAAGCTTTAATATTAGACCTTAGGAATAACCCTGGTGGGCTTTTAGACCAAGCGGTATTGATAACTCAAGCTTTCCTTTATGGGAATGCAGATATAGTACATATAAAAAGTAGGTTAAGCAATAATACAACTAGCATACCTTCTGATGAAAAGTCTTATAAAATACCTAATGTACCTATTGTGGTTTTGATTAACCATGGCTCTGCTTCTGCTGCAGAAATAGTAGCAGGCGCATTACAAGACCATAAAAGGGCTATCATTATGGGCACAAAATCCTTTGGTAAGGGCTCTGTACAAAGCCTTATACCACTTGATAAAAGAAGCGCAATCAAAGTTACTACATCTAGATATTACACACCTAATGACAGGTCTATACAAGCAGTTGGAATAGAGCCAGACATAATAGTAGAACCAGCAAAAATAGAGCCTATAAAAGAGATTGAATATTCAGAATCTATGCTCAAAAACCACTTATCTGCAAACGAAGACAAAAATAAGAAGGAAAATAAAGCTGCTAAAGATAGGAAGCAAGATAAAAAACTAAAGAAGCCTGACTTCTATAATAAAGATTATTTATATACAAGGGCTTGTGACTTGCTTAATTCTTGGGATATATTCAAAAATAATAAATAAATATATGAATGTTATTTATATATTTTTTATTGTCTTCGTAGCTTTTGCTTTTCCGGTGATTATAGTATAATCAAACAAAAAAACATTTTATGGAATCTCCTTGGGGTAAAAATAATTGGAATAATAATAATAAAAATAATTTTGATGACATTTTCAACATGAAAATGCCAAAGTTTTTTAAAGAACTTCCTAATAATATATTTAAGTTAGTGATAATAGTTATATCTATATTAGCTGCTATCATAATATTTTCTGGCGTGTTCCAGGTAGAGCAAGGAGAGGAAGCCATTGTGCTACGTTTCGGAAAATATAATAGAATGGCGTCACCAGGGCTTAACTACCATATACCCTTCCCTTTTGAGCAGATAATTAAAATGCGTGTTCAAAAATCACGCAGGATAGAAGTTGGATATAGCTCATATAATAAAAATAAAGCCAATCAAGAGAGCTCAATGCTAACAGGGGATGCTAATATCATAGATATTAAATGTGATGTAATGTGGCATGTAAAAGATTTGAAAAACTTTGCCTTCAGCATTGCCAATCCTATGGAAATTGTTAAATCTGCTTCTCAGAGTTCTCTAAGAGAAATAATAAGTGAAACGCCAATTTCAGCCGTTCTCTCAGATCAGAAACATGAGATAGCTAAAAAAATTGAGCACTTAATACAAAATATATTAGATAAATATAATGCAGGTATAGAAATAGAAAGAGTAGAGCTTTTAGCCGCAGAACCTCCACAAGAAGTGGTAAGCTCATACAGAGATGTACAAAATGCTAAAGCAGATAAAGAACATTCTATAAACCAAGCAATGGCATATGCAAATGATATATTGCCAAGAGCAAGAGGTGAAGGTGAGAAAATCCTCCAAGAAGCATATGGATACCAAAAGGAAGTTACATCTAAAGCTAAAGGTGATGCTGAAAGATTCTCATTAATATATAATGAATATAAAAATTATAAACATATAACTAAAAAGAGAATATATCTTGAAGCTATAGAGCAAATATTGTCTAATTCAGATAAAATTATAACAAATAATGATAGCGGTGTTTTAAAACACTTACCTATAAATAAAATATTAAAGCAAGAATAAGGAATATGTTACAAAATTTAAAATCCATAGTAGCTATAGTAATATTTTGTATATTTTTACTAATATTTAACTCTGTATATATTATTAGTGAATGGCAATATGCGCTTGTGT
The DNA here is from genome assembly GCA_030430995.1 of Alphaproteobacteria bacterium. Lineage (GTDB taxonomy): Bacteria > Pseudomonadota > Alphaproteobacteria > Rickettsiales > Rickettsiaceae > JAUIKA01. The sequence continues at coordinate 10,878 of JAUIKA010000003.1, read as the reverse complement.
TTCAGTTCGGAGAAGTTGTATGCACAAAAGAAAAACCAGGAATGCATTTTAAGATACCTTTTGTGCAAGATATAAAATATTTTGAAAAAAGAATTATAGATGTAGGCGTTGAAGAAAAAGAATTAACAGCCTCTGACGGGAAAAGAATTATTGTCAATGCAGTAGCATATTTTAAAATAATAGATCCTAAAAAATTCTTTTCCACTGTAAATAATCACGAAGGTATTTCTATTAGACTAAATAGGATCTTAGAATCTTCTATGAGGGAAATAATAGGGAAAGTACCTTTAGATACTCTGCTGTCTAGCCAAAGGAGCATACTAATGCAAAAAATATGGAAAGTGTTAGATGATCAAGCAAGGTTCTTTGGAGTAGAAGTAGTAGATGTCAGAATAGTGAAGGCAGACCTTCCACAATCTAACAGTAAAGCTATTTTTAAGAGGATGCAAACAGAAAGGGAAAAAGAGGCTAAAAGAATACGCGCTGAAGGCATAGAAGAAGCTGCTTTTATAAAATCTAAGGCAGATAAAGATAAGTCTGTTATACTTTCAGATGCTTACATGAAAAGCCAAATTATAAAAGGACAAGGAGATGCTGAAGCAGCAAAAACTTATAATAATACATATTCAAAAGATATAGAATTCTTTAATTTTTATAGTACAATTCAAACATATAAAAAATCTCTAGGAGAAAAAAATAGTATTATTCTTAGTTCTGATTCAAAATTTTTGGAATATCTAAATTTAGATAAGAAATGAAATATATAGCTTATTAAACTACCATGAGCTATTGCTATATTTAGCTCTGGTTTGTTTTATAGCTGTTGTTGTTTCCTTCATCTTTTCTGAGGCTACCCTGTATGCACTTATTAAAAGAACTGAACAAATATATAAACAAAAAGCTACTCTCTATACTTAGCTCAGGCTAGCTTATCATATATCCTTCAAACGCCTGTTATTTAATAAGGAGACAAAGGCATAAATGGTGAATATAGCCAATCCAGTATAAAAACTATAATAATAGTTTTTACTATGACATATTCCATAGGTTTCAGGAAAAGGTTTGTAAGGTTGCGAGAAAAAGAAAGTATGAGTCTAGCAGCTGTAGCAAAACGCTTTAGCATTCATATGAAAACTGTATTTAGCCGTGGTATAGCCAAATCCGCAGACAAAAAGGTTATATAGCCACGTCAGTATAAAAAGACCATAATAATAGTTTTAAGCATAACATATTCAGTAGATTTTAGAAAAACTGTTTTAGATGTACGAGAAAAAGAAAATTTAAGTCTAGCAGCTGTAGCAAAATGCTTTGGCATTAGCATAAAAACTATATTTAGATGGAGTAAGAAATTACACCCACAAATAAAATGAGTTAAACCTTATTATAAGATAAACATGAAAGCTGTGGAAGTAGACATAGGAAAATATCCAGATAGCTATCAATACAAGAGAGCAAAGAAATTTGGAGTAAGTAAAACCGGAATATGGCATGCTTTGCAGAGGTTAAATATAACTTATAAAAAAAACACTAGCCCATCCAAAAACAGATCAAAAGTTAAGAGTAAGATTTCAAGAAAAGATTAAAGAGTATCGAGAGCTACGTCACAACATAGTATATATAGATGAATCTGGATTTGAGATAGATTGCCCTAGATCTCATGGATACAGTAAAATAGGGCAACGTTGTTATGGGAAGTATGATTGGAATACAAGAAAAAGAACCAATGCAATAGGAGCTTTAATAGGCAAAAGTCTTATAGCAATTTGCCTCTTCTCTTACAATATTAACACAGATATTTTTACTGCTTGGGTAAAGCAGGACCTGATTACTAAACTTCCCTCAAATGCAATTATAGTTATGGATAATGCCACCTTTCACAAAGGAAAAGAAATGAAAGAAGCTTTGCTTCAATCTGGCCATAACTTAGAATATCTTCCACCCTATTCTCCTGACTTAAACAATATTGAGAAAAAATGAGCTCATGCTAAAAATTTAAGGAAAAAACATATATGTGATGTTATCACTCTTTTTAGAGATTATTGCACGTAGTGATTTTATATGGACTTAGCTATATATAGGCCAACGTAAAAAATTACATCCTCAGATAAAAAGGGTAAAACTATGTTATAAAATCAATATGGAAGCTTTAAGGCAGGGTATAACAAAACTATCTAGATAGTTTTATCAACATGAGAAGGCAAGGAAATTTGGAGTAAGCAATACAGGTATATGGCCCCGCTATTCACAAAGATTAGATATAGGCTATAAAAAACGGGCGCAAAGCTCAAAAAGCCTTACACCCGCAACTAAATAATTTATAGATACTATAATTAAACTATTATAGATTAACTTTTAGTTTTAATGAGCTAGAAACAGCATGGTATTTCTTACCTAGGTTGAAGTCAACTCCACCTTCTAGATCTATATTACCATGTGCTACCTTAGCACCTGCACCAATATTTACACCCCATTTTCCAAGCTTACCAGACTTGAGAGATAGTGCATAATCATCAACGTTAGTGAATGTAGCTTTTGTATTGTTCATTTTACTTATTAAATCATAACTAAAGTTAGCATGCAAATTAGGTGTTACAACTACACCTGAAGACATATCTACAACATTAGCAACTTCAGCACCAACAACTAAAGCTAGATTATCGTTGCTTCTTTTGCCTTGCTCCATATCCATAAGCTTATTACCCTCAAACTCTAACTTATATTTACTTGAGCATGAATGTATATATTGCATACCTAATTTAGGAGTTACTTTTGCAGTATCACTTATAGAATATGCATATTTTACATTAGCATTAACTAAGAAAGAATCTGTATGGAATTTAGACTTTAACTTATCATCACCTGAATATTTAGACTTGTAATTTGTTCTCATATACATAAGTCCAGCATCTGTAGACCAATTCTGATCTATAGCAAAAAGTCCATAAGCTGTGAAACCAAAACCGTTACCGCTGTCTTTCCTAAACCATTTTGAATTGCCTTTATTATCTAACTCAGCTGATGTTGTATATTTCACATTAGGGCTTATATATAACAGGCCAGCACCGAATATTACATTCTCTGTCGCTTGGAAATCTGCACCAATTGCTAAACCAACATTAGTTACCTGATATGGAGCAAGATCCAATATCTTCTTTTGCTTTGCAACACCAGCAGACAATTTAGCCCATAAACCAATTTTAGTTGTTGGGTCATCACCAGCAGCTACAGCAGTTGGACTTACCTCAGAAATGCGTTGCCCCACTGTATCTGTAAAAGTACTACTTGTAACATTAGAAGCAGCAGAAGCAGGGTTAGCTATGATACCAGCAAATTTTATATTTTTATCTTGCCTCTCACTTAAGTTTTCATTATCTTCTTTTTTCTGCTTTTTAGCTTCTTTTTTAGCTTCCTTATCTTTCTTATCTTCCTTTTCAGTATCTGAATTATCACCATAATTGATACAATCAAGAATACCGTTTTCTACTAATGCTTTGGTCACATAAGCCTGCTTTTCTACTTTTGTAAGCTTGCTTGGATCCTTTTTCCCTTCATCTATTTTTGCCTGAGTTAAGCTTGCTTTAGCTGCATTAAATTCAGCTAAATCTATCTTAATTTTATTCTCACCAAGTGATATTTCAAGCTCATCGTTTTTACCAGTTTCTTTCAATACTCTCATTCCTGAAACCTTATCATAGCTGCCATCACTGAAAGCTTTCACTTGCTCTTCTGAAGAAACTTTCTTTGTTTTTTCTGGAGCTGCATTTTCACCTAATATTTTTGCTACTTCTTCTGCTGAAAGCTCTTTCTTCTCACCATCTAAATCCAAAGTAACTTTACCATCCTTATCTATAGAAATTGTAACTTTAGCTTCCATAGCTTTTGTTACTAACTCTAAAACCTTAGATTGGAATTTAGCATCATATGTTTCCTGAGCTTCCTTTTTAAGATCATCAAGTTTTTTATTAATGCTATCTTTTTCTTTTTCTCCTCTAACAGCAACTTTTGTTTTATCTCCATCAACTTTTATTGTAATATCTTTAATCTTTTTCTTAGCTTCTTCCTCATTCTTAAAATAGCCTGCATCAACAGCAGCATCTATTTTTGCTTGGTCATCAGCTGAAGTAATAGAGCTTGTTGCATCAACAAAAGCTTGTTTTACTACTTCAGCAGGAACGTCTTTTTCTTTTTCTTCTACTTTATATTTGAACTTAGTTTTTGAGGCATCAGCAGCATCAAATTCTTTCTCTTCAACTGTTACAACATTGGATTTTTTAGGCAATTGGAAAAGATCTTTTAACCTATCTATCTCCACAAAAAGCCCCGGAATAACCTCATTAACAGCTGTACCTATGACATTTTTCATGTTTTGACCATTCACTACTGTTTTATCTGTTATAGTATTTGTTTCACTTTTATATTGCCCATCTACTCCCTTATACTTAGCTTTAAGACTGCCAGATGTAAGATCATAGCTAATTTCTATATCTCCATCCTTAGATATTGCATTTGTGCTAACAGTAGATTTGGATAATATCTGTCTCAGTGTAGAGTAAATAGACTCCATACTGAATTCTTTTTCCATATACTCACTTGCTACTGTAGCATCTGCTTTATTACCAGAATCTTCTAAAGTTAATTTACCATTTTTATAAGCTAAATGTATATTACACTCCCTATCTGAATTGTTTCCTAAATTTTCTAAATTTAATTTTAGGTTATTTTTTCCACCTTGTTTATTAATACTAAAAGTATTACCATCTGTGTTACCCTTTACAAAGACTGCTTTAGCATCTAACTCACCATAAGCATAAACATTGCTTGCAAATGCAGCTGTCATAAGTGCTGAAGAAACTATCAGCATCTTTTTCATATTTTTCATATCTTAATTTATTATAATTGTTAAAGCCTCATTTTATATTACGCTAATTCACCCGTCAACTGCTACTTTAAAATAAAAAGCATAAAAATGGCATATTACATTATTTTTAGCAACTACAAACCACCTACCACCTGCAGAGCCTTAATTTTTAGCATTATCCAGTGTCATATAACATCTAATACACCTGTTGCTAATATGCAACTTTTTACTATCCTTGTAGAGTCTAAATCAACATAGTATAAGGGTTTTCTATGCATCTTTTAAATTCACTAAGCCATAAAGCAGCTTTGTCTCCATCTACTACTCTATGGTCACAAGATAATGTAACGCTCATCACATCCCGAATTACAATCTCCCCTTTACAATTAGGCACTACAGATTTCTTAGCCCCGCCAACTGCAAGTATAGCAGCCTGTGGAGGGTTAATAATAGCAGAGAAACTATCTACCCCATACATACCAAGATTAGAAATTGTGAAGCTTCCACCTGCATATTGATGGGTTTTCAGCCTCCCTTCCTTTGCTAAAGCTGCAAGATTTTTTACCTCAGCAGATATAGCAGATAAGCTCTTTTCTTCAGCTTTAAAAACAATAGGTGTTATAACCCCCTCCTCTGCCGCTACAGCAACGCATATATCGCTAGATTGATATTGTAAGATCTTACCCCCCTGCCAGCTGGAATTGATTTCCTTTACTTCCTGCAGAGCCACTGCGCTTGCTTTTATTATAAAGTCATTTATAGAAATTTTGATTCCTTTCTCTTTATTGTTAATCTTCTTGCGCAACTCATTTATGTTATCCAATATGCAGTCTATTGTGATATAAAAATGTGGTATATTCTTCTTGGAATCAGAAAGCCTAGTCGCTATAACCCTTCTAGTAGGTGAAATAGGTATAACTATCTCTGCGCTTTCAGACTTAGCAGAAGGCCCTGAATAACTAAGAACATCCTGCTTGATTATTCTACCATTAGGGCCTGTAGGGGAAATACTGCTTATGTCTATATTTCTATCTTTTGCTATCTTCCTTGCAGCAGGAGAAATAAATATCCTTTCTTGATTATTACTAGTATTCACCTGGGCGCTTTGAATAGAAACTTGCCTCTCTTCTTCTGGTTTTTCTGGCTCAGAAGAGGCTTGGCCCTGCTCTCTATGCTCTTTGATATATTGCTCTATATCTGCATCTGTCTCTTCCCCTTCCTTTAGAACCGCTATTAAAGAATTAACAGAAACATCCTGGCTACCCTCTGGTATTAATACCTTAGCAAGGACTCCAGAGTCTATGGATTCTACCTCCATTGTTGCTTTATCTGTTTCTATCTCAAGCAGCACATCCCCTGGCTCCACTGCATCACCTGCTTGTTTTATCCATTTAGCAATATTTCCAGATTTCATAGTTGGAGAAAGCGCTGGCATTAGTATTTTTATCGGCATCTGATTATTTTTTTGTTATTTAATTTAAAATTATTTGCATGTTACTATTATCCATATAATTATTCTACATAACTGAGTTATTTTCTAGTACTAAATTCATTCTTTTATACAGCCCCTTAGTGTTTTATGCAAATAATTTAATATAGTAATAGTAGATATAAGCATAGTAAATATCACCCATTGTAGTAAAATATAAAACTTGTTTATAGATAGTTATTAGTATAATTCTAGACATCAAATATATCAGTATAGCATTATGATGATCAGTAAAACTTCTCTCCATAGAATTAGCACTCATTTTAAACCTGAGAAACCACATGAATTACTATTTAGAAAATATAGACTCGCTTATAGGGCAAAGAATTTTGAATCAGCAAAAAAAAACATATTATCTGCATGTATAGGAGCAGCAGAGGAATGTGGAGTTAATATAAATACCAAAATTGCAACAGCAATGGCAAAAGCATGCCATAAAGCTATAGATTTGTTAGCGAAACTATATAAGAAATTGATGGATATCATATTAAACATAGGAAATAACAAGCTTCCACAACCAAATAATAATATAGAGAAGATTGAAGATATACTATATATCAATCCTGACATTGATAGCCAAAACCAAAACACTCAATATTATTCATCTAGTTCAAAAATAGACACAGCATCCCTAAAAACAAGTAGAGCACTAAGCTCAAATTATATGTCATGTAGTGATGGCTAGATAAGTTTATAATATTAATCTTTTGATTCTATTATAGACCTTACTGTGCCCCAGAAGTAAAATTATATCCTGCATGTTTGGCCCCTTAGCCTGGCCTGTAAGTGCTAGCCTTAAAGCCATATATACATCCTTTGGTTTTTGACCTGTCATCTCAATCACTTTAGATGTCCACAGCTTCCATGAAGACTCATTCAATTCTGGTGGCAATTCAGATATAGCAGCAGGCAAAATTATTTTATCAGGAGCATCTATTTCCGGCAGCTCTTCTATATTGATAATATCCTCCCAAAATTTTATGTCCTGCACACTATCTATATTGCCTTTTATTACATTCCATATATCCTCATTTTCTGCTCCATATTTCTGCGCTTCATGGAAAGAAAGTCTATGTAATAGCTTCTTATTAAGGCTATATAAATCATCCAAGAGAAAGTAATTTGTATTGCTAGTATATAAAGAAATATCAAACTCCCTCTTTAATGCATCCATATCATCAAATAATGCCATATTTACAGAGCGCCCAGTAGTTCCGCAATAACTATTTATAGCCATAGGAAGAACGCCATTTCTCTTAAGGTAGTCTATCTCAAAACCACCTATTCTTTTAGATATTTTCCCTTCCTTGCTTTTAATAAGACCCAAATGCGCAAAATTAGGAATAGCGTTGCATCCAAGCGCTTGAAAGATTTGTATCTGGATTGCTGTATTGGTTATATGGTCATCACCTCTTACAATATCTGTAATATTATAATCTATATCATCTACAGTGGAACATAAAAGATATGTATAGCTACTGTCTCCACGTACTATTATAGGGTCTGATATATTCTCTGAAAGGAATTTTACATCTTTCTTTATTTTATCATTCCATGCTATAGAACCTTCTTCTAATTTGAATCTATAATGAGGCCTCCTACCTTGCTCTATATACCCAGCTATTTCTTTATCTGTAAGATATAAAGACCTTCTGTCATATATAGGTGGCCTGCCAGCTTTAAGCTGAGTCTTTCTTTTAATTTCTAGCTCCTCTGGCGTTTCATAACAAGCATATACCCTTTTTATATCAATCAGATGTTTTAATGCTGAATCATATCTAGAAATTCTGTCTTTCTGGTGAAATTTTAGCTCCCAAGAAATACCAAGCCATTCTAATGCATCATATATATGCTGCGTATATTCATCTTTACATCTTTTCTGGTCTGTATCATCTATTCTGAGGATGAACTCGCCTGAATTATGCCTAGCTAAAAGCCAGTTAATTAGCGCTGTTCTAAAATTACCTATATGTAAAACCCCCGTAGGAGACGGTGCAAATCTGGTTGTTGTCATTATTCTTTTGGTTCTAATCTATCTGTTACTAACTCTCTTTCATCAAATACAAAGCATTCACCTTGCCACAACTTATTCTTGTTATTAGTATCTTGTAAATATTGTAATATACCACCTTTAAGATGATACACTTCATCACATCCTTTTGTTTTCATATAGGCAGATGCCTTTTCACATCTAATACCACCTGTACAAAACATTGCAACTCTTTTATTCTTCAGATCACCTATGTTTTTATCCACCCATAAAGCAAACTCACTAAAGCTCTTGGTACGGGGGTTCAATGCGCCTTTAAAGCTTCCAACCTCTACTTCATAGTCATTTCGTACATCTATATTCACTACATTGTCTTCCTCTATAAGCTGCTCCCATTTATTTGAGTCTATATAAACACCTTTTTTAGCAATATCTAAGCTATCTACCTTCATTGTTACTATTTCTGGTTTTATCTTTATCTTTAGCTTTCTGAAGGGATGGTAGTCACAAATATTAACCTTACACTCAATTGCATTAGCCTTTGTTATCTCCTTTATATACGCTAAAAATAATCTGCATGCCTCTGAGCTGCCAGAGATACCTGCATTGAAACCTTCATATGCTAATATAACGCTTCCTCTAATCAGCTTTCTTTTCCCATATCTTAAAATTTCCTGCATTAATATTTCAGGATTTTCTATATTTGTGAAAGAATAGAAATTAAGTACTGTTATCATAATAAATAATCTTTAATAGCATTGCTAATATTACAAGTCACTATTTTATCAGGTAAGGGATGTTTATGAAAGATGCTATTAGTTATATATAACTTAGATATATAAGATATATTATATAAACACCCTGGATTCATTATTCCATGAGTGCAAAATGCAATTATATTACTTACTCCTGAATTATGCATAGCTTTAGATACTTCATATAAAGTTCTCCCTGAATCTATAATATCATCTATGATTATATAACTCTTATCTTTATCCTTTATATCTGGCATATTTATAACAATAGAAGAATCTTTTAGTCTTTGCTTATCACATATGATAGCTTCCATATTGAGCTTCTTTGCTATATTTTGTGCCTTGGTAGCTGCCCCTCTGTCTGGAGCGACAATAATGCCATTATGGCTAACTTCACTTATAGCGCTAATCGCTACATCTATAGAACTAATATTATTTATATTACTATACATGTTGCTATGTAGATCTAGCGTATATAGCTCATCTATACGTGTTCTGAGCATATCCAATATCACATTGAATCCACTATTTATAAATTTGCTATATTTATCCTGCCTGGAATACATTAAATAAGGCAATATTGCCCTCACCTTCTTGCAACCAGAATTTTTGGCAGCATCAGCCACAGATATAAGCTCTATTATATCATCATGAGATATCACGCTAGATATTATATTGCATGTACTATTAAGCTCTTCAGAAAATTCAATTTTATATTCACCAGAAGGGTATTTATCAAGGCTATACCCTATAACATCTATCTGATTAAAATATCTCTTTAAATGGATGCTACTATTTGTGAAAATTATCATCTAAGCCTATTTGTTTTAAATATTTATTTTTAAAGTCAATATCTTTACCTGTGCTATGATATATAACTTTACCTATACCGCTAGACGCCATAACACTATCTAGCATAATGTAGTCAGCAGGGTCTATATATTGAATATCCCTATCAATTACCCTCTCTATTAAACGGCTCAATAATGGGTAATGAGTACAACCATATATAACCATATCTACAGAATCTGCTATTTTAATATTCTGCAAATACTCTATTATAACATTCTTATCTACATCTCCCTCTATTAACTCCGCCAACCCATAACATTCAACTGAATGCACCTCTCCTATAAAACCACTTTCCTGCAATGCCTTTTTATGAAAAATAGCAGAAGTAGGGGTAGAAAATATAGCTATATTTTTCTTGCTAAAACTCTCACATAAATAGTTTATATAACCATGTGATATGCTATATATAGGAACCTGAAAGCTCTCTGCATATATAGCAGAGCATATACTATGGCATGCTATTATAACCATGCTAACTTTATAACTATCTATTAATCTATTTATAGCAGTTGAAGCTAACCTCTTAATCTCAGCATTAGTTTTATTTCCATATGGAAAATACATATTATCTGCGTAATACACAAAATCTAAATATGGATATTTCTCCTGTAACTTTCTGAGTACTGGCACGCCACCTATGCCACTGTCATATATGCCAACAAGCAATTTCTATTCTTATTTATTTTATTAACTGGCTAAGGTTATCACTAGCAAATTCCCAATTAACCATGTCATTAATAAAGCATTCCAAGAATTTCAACCTAGCATTTCTATAATCTATATAATATGCATGCTCCCAAACATCACAGCATAATATAGGTATTTGGTTAGAGGTAATTGGTGTTTGTGCATTTGGCGAAGCTTTAATTGAAAGGCTTTTATCTATGCTATGGTACACAAGCCAAACCCAACCACTGCCGAATTGAGCACATCC
>JAUIKA010000079.1 GCA_030430995.1 Alphaproteobacteria bacterium | reverse complement strand
TGAGTAAATAGAACAGAAGTCGAATTAATGTACGAATCAGCTGTTGACATCATCATTGCTAATATTCCCGCTATAGTAAGACCCTTAAGCCCACTATAAGAATAATCTAAAATAATATGTTTTGCTATTTCTTCGGCAGCAACATCAGGATATATTGCTAATGCAATCACTCCTATCCAAGACATTATCAAACTTAATGAAAAGAAAACAAAAGCAGAAATGATAAAAGACTTTCTAGCTTGCATAGTATCTTTTGCCATTGAGATTCTCTGAAAATCTACTGGTCCAGCTGAGGGGATAGAAAATGATAAAGTTAATAATATAAGATCTAAAAATTTAGTATTATTGATATTTAAAATTGTCTTCCAGTCAAAATTAGTATTGGGCATATTGTCAAATATGCCTGTAATTTTATGACTGTTCCATATAATTATTGAAATAACAGGTATAACAAAGGTAAAAACAGAAAATTGTAATACCTCTGTAAAAGTAACAGCACGAATACCACCATATGCTGAATATATAGTAACGATGGACGCAGCGGCCAAAATACCTGTAATTTCAGAGATTTGAAAAAAAATAATGAAATATCCCGCCAAAAACTTTTAATTGTATTGCAGTAAAACCTATACATTTAAATAAACTAAAAATGGCTACAATCAATCTGATTTGATTGCCATAAATAGACCCTACAGCAGAGGCAACACTCAATTTCCCTAAAAATTCTACCATTCTAGGTACTAAAATAATACCAACTAAAAAGATTTGCACTCCCATTCCAAGAGTCGGAATTATATCGTATAGCCCATCAGAATAAGTATGTTGCAAACCTATTGTAAAAGCACTACCACTAGTAAAAGTAGCTACAATTGTACACACCAAAGCTAATGTAGAAAAATTTCTTCCCCCTAATGCATAATCTTCTATTGTTTTAACTCTTTTTCCTTTATATAGACCAACTCCTAAATTTATTATCAAAAAGCCAACAAAAATAATTAAATCTAAGTTCATACTACTTAATAAATAATTTTATTTATATAGTTTATAATTAATATTTAATTATTCCAAAAGGAATTATCTATTTAAAATAGAAAGATTATATATTCTACCTATTAACTTTATTAAAGTTATATCATTAGCCTTAATAATATCCTCCATCAATATATTATAGTGAACTTATTTTTATAAGGTCTGCATAGCTTACAAGCAGCCTAAATTCAGAGCATGGAAGAAATTAAAAGAAGCCTGCCAATAAAAAATCACTACACTTGCTCTAAATTTGCTATAATATAATGCATATAAAAAATAGATTATGGCATATAAAGCAAATCCCAGGGTGGATTTAGTATTCAAAAAGATATTTGGATGTGAAGAAAATAAAGACCTCACAATGTCATTGATTAATTCAGTGGTGTCTCAGGAGGACCAAGTATCAGAGATAAGACTCCTTAACCCGTATAATGAGAAGGAGTTTTTGAAAGATAAGATATCTATATTAGATATTAAAGCAAGAGCAAAAGATGGCCGGCTCTTTAACATAGAGATCCAAATTAGCGATGAAGCAGATTATGATAAAAGAGCTCTATATTACTGGGCAAAGATGTATACTAAGCAATTGCAATCAGGCAGTGATTATGACCAGCTAAATAAAGCCATTGGAATACATATCCTTAACTTCACCTCTATAATAGAGAGCAAAAAATACCATGATCAGTTCCATATATTGGAGAAAGATACAGGGGTGCAATATTTTAAAGATCTAGAACTTCATACAATTGAGCTCTCTAAATTTGATGATGCTTTGCCCAAAGATATGAACGCATTTATAGAGAAAATAAGCACAGGGTTAGATATATGGTCATCATTCCTGATAAGATATCAAATGCTCAAAGCTGGCGCATTGCCAGAGCGACTGAACAAGCCAGAACTTAAAAAAGCATTATCGGTACTGGAAAAAGTCAATTTTTCTGAGAAAGAAAGAGAAGGATATGAAGATAGGCTAAAATGGCTTAGAATAGAGGCTAATACACTTAAGAAACAAAGAGCTGAAGGAAAAGAAGAAGGGATAGCTGAAGGTATATCTATTGGAGCTAAGCAAGAAAAAATATCAATAGCAAAGAATCTTTTAGAACAGGGTCTTAGCATTGCATCAATATCTATAGCTACCGGTCTTAGCAAGGAAGAGATAGAGGAATAAAAGGTAATTTTATTCATTATAACAGCAAAAATGATATGTAGCAACTTATGCACCAACGCTAATATTGATCATCTAGAGTAAACTTATCTATCTCCATAAAATTCCGTCTTTAGTTTAGCATTGCTATTTGCACTCAACAGCTGTTACTTTATTTGACTGCAGCTTTCTAATCATGGTACAGCCAAAAATTTTATCCATTCTTCACTAGCTCACCATTAAAAGGGTCAATAGAGAACATAGATTTTCGGCGCTTTGAATTTTTATGCACTTCTACTTGCCCATGTCCCATATCATATCTATACCATATCCCAGAAGGAGTCTTGTACCTGAAGTTTCCCCCTCTCTTGCTCCTACTACCACGGTCATACTGTGATCTTATTTGTACAATAGCCCAAACAGGAGATATGGAAGGATTATGTTCGAATAATTCTTTTGGGATACCTATTTTATCTGAGGCATATCCACAAATTTTTCAATTTGTTTAGTTTTTTATATATAATGTACTAATTGTTATGTAAATATAAATAAACTCATTGATATTTATAATAATACCTAATAAAATTAGCTAAATAAGGCATAATTCAATATGGTTAAATATTATACAAAACCAGGTGTAGGATGCGATTACAAGAAACAACAGAGGGATATAAAGAAGAGATCCATCACTCCAGATACCCAATCATGAAGCTAAACACACTACAACTATAGGATATCAAGATCTGAAAAATGCCAATGATAATCAATCCCTCAAAAGTAGCTATAAAACGCAAAGAATATGATTTTTCTTTTTTTAAAAAAATGTAAACTAATATGTCAAATTGGAATCTGTTTCATTGCTGCAGAGAGAATGAAACAGAAGAAATTTTAGGCATCCTAGAAACAGAGTCTGATATTGATATCTTTTATGAAGAAGGTAGTTTTTTCTTTTGGCCTGTAAAAAATGATAACATAAAAGTAGTAATAGCCTTGTTAGATTTTTTTGAACACAAGTTTTCTGATTCTGGTTCTTATGAATATCAAAGACAAAAAAATAATCTAAATGAAGTGTTGCAGGAAGTAAATCAGACTTATAACATATAGCCTGAAATGCAAAAAATCTTATCTCCTTACATAGACTTTGATGAAGATAGTGATAATAATACTGAAGAAATGCTAGATGATCCTGAAGATGATGTAGACAATGAAAATTTAATTTTAAAAGCCAAAGGAAAAGACTCACAACATGACTCAGAAAGTACGCATCATACATATTACAACCCAATCAGACTTAATAGCAGTATAAGAGAAGAACTCTCTGAACTTACAGAGGAGAATTTAAACAAACTTGTTCAATTAAGTGGCAGAAATATAGAAGAAGTGTAGAATTTAACGGTACTGTAAAGATAACCCACGCAGGCTATAGTGCTTCGCTTCATGAAAGGATTTATGCCACCTTTTTTAATTCTGTAAATCTATGAAAATAATTTTGCAGAGAATGGTCAAGCTTATCTTTAAACTGTTCTCTTAAAATTTTATCCCTATCTTTGTCGAATAAATTATTAATTGACCCCACGGCTGGATAAAGGCCTTTGAGTATAATTCCATTTTCTTTTATTTTGGTGTTTTTAAGGCTTTAGCATAACTCTTTTAATTTGCCCATAATATTACTCTGGGCAGTCCATAACACTTCACCAACAGCTTTAGTAATCTTTTATCCGCATCTATATTCTTCCTTTTTTGTATTAAAACATCCAGCTTATTTCCTGCAGAATTCTTTATTTTACTATTTCTTTCAATGGTTCTTTCAAGCTGCGCCTCCTCCTTAATCAAACGTATCCCTGACTATTCACCTGAATGTTTTTCCATCCTGATAACCAAAAAGGAATTGTTTTTTTGTCTATAACAGAACATGGTATCATGTTTGCCATTTCAAATTAAAAAACTCAATGAAAACCTAGGTTACAGTATAAAAGGTAGCCATAATATATTCGGCAGTAAACCTCCTTCATATAAAAAGAAGAACTTATTGCTTCTTGATCCAGGTATATATTATATAGACTATGTATCTCTACTATACTGGGTTAATATAACCAGATAGCTGCCTTCACCAGGGTTAGACTTCCATGATGATATAGGAATAGTAAAATATGGAATGTTTGAAGTAATAGCAAATCAAGTGTTATTTTTAGGTAATATGCAATACAGAATAGATAATAGATTCGAATTACAAACTGATACATCATTATTAGAAAAACAGCTAAGCGAGAGCAGTGATCATAAAATTCTATTAACAAAATTAACACGAGAGAACCTGTATACCAGGGGCTCTGCGGTATATTTCAAAGATGACCAATTTAGGATAATTGATATAGAAGAAATACGTGCCCAGCACTTAAAATCTATTAGAAATATAATTAACATGAAAAATTAGTGTTTTGTAATTATATAGGTTCAAATAGCTATAACACTCCGGCATGATCTCCTAAGTACTTTAATAATAAAATCTAATCTTTGATTTAAAAAGTCTTTTAATAGATCTATGCCCATTATGTGTGAAGAAATAGCCATTTACATACTGAGATGCTAGACACTATATTGCACTACTTACATTAGATTTGCCTTATAAACCCGTAGCATCTCCGGCTAGAAATAATTTATAATCATGTGAAAATCTTTCTACGTCATCTTCTAGCCTTTCTATTCCGAGAGCTAACGCTTGTAGCTCTATCGAATCTCCTTCAATAACTATTCCTTTTAAAGCTTCTAGAGATTTTTTTATCTCTAATTCACTTACTTGTTCTGTCAATACTAATTTCGATGCGTCACCCCCATGTTTTAGTA
>JAUIKA010000078.1 GCA_030430995.1 Alphaproteobacteria bacterium | reverse complement strand
TTTCCCCATGGACCTAGCAACCACTGCAGCATGAGATGTAGCCCCGCCTAAAGTGGTTACTATGCCTTTTGTCTTTCTAATATATTGCACATCTTCAGGCGTAGTCTCATGCCTAAATAATATAGAGTTACTATCCAGCTTATTGATATCAAGGGTTACAACCCCTGAGCAGATTCCTGTGGAAGCAGAAAACCCATTACCTATAACTTTATCTGCTATATAACTTATACTAGGGTTCAATATATATGCTAAATCTTTAGGGGTCACAAATTTAATAGCCGTTTTGATATCTATAAGTTTTTCCTTATGCATATGTAATGCTATCTTCATATTAGCTATAGCAGTATTTTTAGCATTTCTTGACTGAAGAATATATATTGATGAATCTTCTATTGTGAATTCAATTTCTTGTGGATATTTATAATATTTCTCTAAATTATTTGCTATAGCAGATAATTCTTGTTTTATTCTGATATCTATTTTGCTAATGCTTATAGGGGTTTTTAAGCCGGATACTAGCTCCTCCCCCTGCTCTGACTGTATATATTCTCCATATAGTTCATCATCACCTGTAACAGGATTCCTTGAAAATATAACACCTGAGCAGCAGTTGCTGTTTCTATTTCCAAAAACCATTTTCTGTATAATAACTGCTGTGCCGATATTATGGCTTATATTATTAGCATCTCTATACTTTATTGCTTTATCTGAATCCCAAGAAGAAAGCACTATCTCTATACAACTCAAAAGCTGATTAAAAGGTTCTTTTGGAATATCAGCCGCTTGAGATAGCCTATGATATGTTTCTTTAAATTTATTATAGCATTTCTTTAATAATGGGTCTGAAGTGCTAGGATCAATGCCAATATTTAATATTGTCTCCATCATCCCCGGCATAGAAACAGGGGCCCCTGAACGCACAGAAAACACCCAATCCTTCATAGCAATATGCATTTCTTTCAGTTCTTCAACAAAGCTTTCAGGTAACTGGCAACCACTGCGTTTCCAATCTTTATATAGATTAGTTGTAATTATATATGCCTCAGGTGTTTTTATACCTATGCTATCTATATCTATAAGCGCTTTACCTTTTCTGCCTAACGAAGAATGGTCTAAATTCGTATATGTTTTAATATGATATATATATTTCACAAATAGAATGCTGTTTTAATCATGACTCATTATACATAGTTTAGAATGTTTCAACAATTGTTTATAAGAGCATGTATTTCATTTACAAGCTAATTAAAATTAGATATATTTAATTAACATATTAATAGATAAGATAAATATGAAGAAATTTATAAAAAATAGCTTTAATGATTATAAGATTAATCTAATAGATAAATTTGCAGATTTTGAATCTAGAACCAGCAGGGGGGAGATGATTATGTTTGCTATAATAAATGCTGTTATTGTATTTGTTACAATAACAGCTATATCTATATTAGAGTCATTAGTTGTTTATAAGTATGAAGTATCCAGACTTGCTGACGCCGTTTATTACATCATAAATATAATGCTATTTATACCAATTCTTTCTATAGGTGTAAGAAGGCTCCATGATATAAACATAAGGGGTAGTATTTATGTAGCAACAGCGCTACCTTTTATGCTGAAAAATTATTTTGCTATTCCTGACATATATTTACTACCTATATTATATGGACTTATTATAAAAACTCTGATAGAAAAAATTCATGGATGTACAAGTATAAAAATATTATTTAAGCTATCTAAAAATATAGTTTTAAAACATAAAAAACTATTCTTTACCTTTGTATCCATATATATGATATGGATAGCTTATATATGTAAAAAATTACAAAATCTACCAATAGTACTTACATTCTGTAAAAATATCGCGTTATGGTCAAAGATAAAATTACTTTTATCAATATTAAACTTTTGTTTTAACCCATCTAATATATTAGTACTAATATTCTTAATTCTATTCTTTAGAAGAGGTACAAAAGGAGCTAACAGATTTGGCCCAGCTTATAGGCAGTAAATATAATTATATATTCTCTTTTACTATGTATTTTTGCCATTATATACTAATATCAATCCATAGCCTTATCCAACTACATCACCTACCACCAAAGCCATAGCGCTATCTATATCTCCAAGAACATTTGTTTTCCACCCGTCAGCAGATTGGGTAGATAGATGTCTGCCAAATAAAGACAATTGAGCATATGGCATGCCATTTTCCTTTGCTGCATCATAAAAACTTGAAAGTGTTTCACCGTCAATATCGTCATCATAGGCATTGATAAATACTTTCATAGATGCTAATCCTTCCATATTTATTTCTCTTACAGGCTTATCACGTTCTGTAGACTCTTTATATTCATCAACATATGTACGCCCAAGAACTACTGTGCATAGCTCAAAAATAACGACCTCATAATCCATATCCATTGCCTCTACAGCTAATAAAAAATTCTTCAATGGCATTTGGCAATCTTCCTGTACAGCCTGTTTGAAAAGCATCATTGGTGCATCTTCTATGCCTGGCCTTATTATTCCTGCTCTTCCTGCTATATTCCATATCTTTCTTACATCCTGGCCTCTCTCTTCTGTTATATCAGAAGTTTTTCTATTTGCACTTTCTAGCCACTCACGTTCTTGGTCTGTAATCATGGTTAAAGATTTATTTATTAATATATTAAGTATATTAAATAAATTCTTTAGAAGCTATAGATTGAGAAAAATAAACTTAATATAGGCCCTATACCACACCCTTTTTTATCCTCGCCTTTTGCCTTTCCCAATCTTTGCGTTTTATATCCTGCCTTTTGTCATGGTTTTTCTTGCCTTTACCTATGCCTATCTCTATTTTGAAAACTCCTCTGTCATTCTCATACAACGCCATTGGCACCACTGAATATCCTTTTATTTTTATCTTACCAATTAGCTTCCTAATCTCCTTCTTTTGAAGCAATAGTTTTCTATGTCTATTAGAGGCATGACCAAAATTTTTTGCTTTATCATATTGCTCAATAAGGCTATTTATAAGAAAAATCTCATTACCCTCTACTGAAGCATAACTATCTGATATATTCACCTTGCCCAACCTAATAGATTTAACTTCACTGCCTTGTAAAACAATTCCAGCAGAGATCTTCTCTTCTATCTCATAGTTAAAATTAGCCTTTTTATTGGCTATATAAATTCTCTTCATCTAATATCGTTTTTAATTCTGATGTTATAGCGCCGTTATATGGCATAAGCGGCAATCTTAATATGTTTTTACACATCCCCATTTGTGATAAGAAAAATTTAATCATAACAGGGTTAGGGCTAAGGTTTCTATATAAAGGTGTTAAAAATAAATGTAGCTTTTGCGCCGCATCTATATTTCCTGATTGGTATAATCTATACACTTCATTGCATAAATTAGGCACTATATTAGAGGCAACAGAGACAGTACCTATAGCTGCATTAGCATAGAAAGACAGCATATCTATATCATCCCCTGAAAATACATCTATATATCGACTTAATTCAAGGGACCTAGCAGGGCAACCTGAAGCGTCTTTAAAAGCATTTATATTATCAATCTCACTTAACTCTTTTATGGTTTTATTTTCTATATCCGCGCCCGTTCTGCTTGGTACAGAATAAAGCATTATAGGCAATTTTGTTATCACGGCTATTTCCTTATAATATTCATATATACCGCGCTGACATGGCTTTGTATAGATTGGGGAAGTACAAAGCAATCCATCTGCATATTCAGAAGCCGCGATTACCATATCTTTTGCATAACTGAGGTTAAAAGAGCTGATTCCTGCAATAATTTTTGCTTTATCTTGAACTATGTTTTTTGCAGCCTTAATTAAATCTGCATATTCTTTTGCATTCAAACTAAGCCCCTCCCCTGTTGAGCCAGATATAATAATAGCTGAAATGTTAGCTTTTATTTGGGCATTTAATAAATGACCTAAAAATTCATTATCTATTTCTCCACCTTCTAGAAAGGGAGTGACAAGAGCTGTTATAATGCCTTTAAACATTGGTTTTACCTATTTTATTATAATATATATTTTTTATTTTATTTGTAATATGGTTATCAAAATTATAAGTTGATCATATATCTTATTCATGATTATATTCAATTTATAACAAATGAATTAATATCTTCTCATAATCTTCAAGATTATCATGATGAAATAAAAAAATTATCAATAATCAGACTGAAAGATTATATTAAAATAAGTGGATTAAATATTACACGAGGGGTGATGTAAATGATGAACATACAAAACTTTGAATTTTGTTTTATGGGTTTGAATCCCGTCCCCTCGTCAAATGGTGGCTGCCTGAGGTCAGGTCGCTCGGCTGTGAACCGATGCGGAGAGGGATCGATACCCTCCTTTCACCCAAATACCTCTGTGCCATAAAAGCGAATTGGGAGAGTAACTAGTCTTAGAAACTAGAGGTTTGCAGGTTCGAGTCCTGTCAGAGGTACAAATAGCCCCGTGGTGTAACTGGAAAACACATCAGGTTTAAGCCCTGTTTTTCTGGGTTCGAGTCCCAGCGGGGTCACCAGCCTTCGTAGCTTAACAGAAAAGCGGATGGTTTCGACCCATTCAGATGCGGGTGCAACTCCTGCCGGAGGTTCAAAGTTTTTTAAGTTTTTCTTGCGTATGTAAAAATTTATTCGTAGATTTGCATCTGTTAAACGTTATTAGAGATGAGCAAATTTATTGGATACTACAGAGTAAGTACAAAAAAACAAGGGGAATCTGGCCTCGGCCTAGAAGCCCAACGTTCATCTGTCCAGGACTTCGTGTCACGGAACGGAGAGATGATCGCAGAATTTACAGACATCGAGTCTGGTAAAAGCAATACCCGCCAGGGTATACTTGATGCAATCCGGATGTGTGCCGATCATGGTGCAACTTTGGTTGTCAAAGAGTTTTCCAGGATCACCAGGGGGGGATACAAAATTCTCTACGAAATGGATCGTAATAAGGTTAACTACATCCGATGTGACTCTCCTGGGGATGATCCGCTTACCAAAGGAATTATGATCGAGGTAGCCAAGAATGAGGCTGCACAAATCTCCAAGAGGACAG
>JAUIKA010000077.1 GCA_030430995.1 Alphaproteobacteria bacterium | reverse complement strand
CTAAATTCTAACTTATTTTTATCAAAGCTCTGGTTAATATTCTCTGCTGAAACATTATGATTCTTACGGATAGTATTAAAATATAAAATAATATTACCTGAAGCTATATTTTTATATAAGGTATTGCGCAATTGCTTTCTGATATCTAAATCTTCATCATCAGCTGTTTCAAAAGAGAATCCAGAAACCCTGATTACCCTCATCAGCTCATTACTTTTTGTAAGAATAGTTTTGCTATCCCAATAATATTTATACGGAATATATTTGGCAGCATGTATTTCTTTCTTCGAATAACGCTCTTTTTTTGTCCTATTTATAAAAAATTCCATTTAGATAATAACAATAATCTATAAATAAGTCTCAACCAAATACACTATTATTGCAAGTTTATTATTATGTTTTTTATAAGCTTTGGCTGTAGTGATGCTATAGAACAATTAAGATATATTTAATGTAATATTAAACAATTAAGCATCTTTGTTGAATTATGGCATTCTGACTCCAAAATGATATATTACCAAACATAGAAAATTTTAAATCTCTAATTTTGCTTGAAAAGATTTTTATGAGTATAACAATAGTATTAACTTATATATTTTATTTCTTAGCTTGACAAATAAGAGTGATTAATGGTACTTATATACCCTGCTATGGGTGATTAGCTCAGTTGGTTAGAGCACTACGTTGACATCGTAGAGGTCGATGGTTCGAATCCATTATCACCCACCATTTCTTGAGGCTTATGTTTATATATAACTAATGATAAAATAAATTTTACATGAATAATTTACAAAAAACATTATCTGCGCTTTTAATATTAATACTACCTATTTGCTCTTTTGCTATAACTGCTAAAAAAGATAAATATATTACAATAGCATATAACAATAAAGCTCTTGAATTAGAAAAATTAGGGAAATATGAAGAAGCTATAAAATGTTATTACCTAAATAAAAAAATATAAAAAGTTTTCAATTTTTTACTTACCAAGTTAAATAATATCTTTTTCATAAAATTAATTTGACACAGCTCTCGTAGCTATAGTATGGTATGGTATTAATTATTAACTATTCTATTTATTATTATGAGTAACGATGTAATATTAATTCAATTAGTAGAACCAACTCCTGCATTATTACAAAAAGATTTTTAATGTTCTCAGCGAATAATAATATTTATATTATTAAATTTAGTGAGGATTATTTTATATTTTTTAATGATTCTCCTAAATACTTAAAAATAGATAATAAAATTGCTTATATATACTTGCTGATTTTAGAAAAGCCATGCGATGCGAGTTATATTCACCAGCAAATGTCTAAAAAAATTAATATAAGTTTTGAGGAGATTGGAATAATCATCTCTACAATGCTTGAATATAAGATTATCATAGAAGAGCAAGAAAAAATAACAACTTCATGCACAAAAAATGAGCTATTAATATCTGAATATTCAAAATATTCATGGCAGTCAGCAATTGCTTATCACTTACAAAATTTTGATTATCAATTTGTAAATTATACATCTGCAGATGGATATTTGGAAGATAAAGATAGGATGAAGCGATATGCTCTAGAAAAAAAAGATGACGAATATTATAAAGCATATCAAAACTCAAAAAAAATTTATTGCAATATCCCTAGAAAGGTAGATTTTTCTTCATCTGGCCTAAGCAAGGAAAATATATTAAAGATATTAAGTATTGTATTAGGGTTTGACCTCGGCAGGGAAAAAAATATAGGCAAAAGACCCAGAAAAACCATTCCCTCTGGCGGCGGAAGGCACCCTGTAGAAGCTTATTTATTAGTAGATAATATAGAAGAATTAGAAAATTCCTCTATATACCATTTTAATGCTATGGATTATTGCCTTGAGCAAATGAAAATGAAGCTGAATAAGCAAGATATAGATCATTTTTATTTTTCAGATGAAGAATATATAGGGTTTGTACCAAAAATGACAATATTACTCACTACTGTATTTGAGCGTAATATGTATAGATATCGTGAAACAAGAACTTTTAGAACTGTGCATATGGACTCTGGCCACGCGCTTGCTGCTTTAAAAAATTTATGCAAAACTTTGAATATAAACGTAAAGATTCAATTTAATTGTAATGAGAAATATTTAATGAATTTTATGCATATAAACCCATTAGAAGAAGGGTTTATGTCTGCTTTACATATCGGTTAATAACAATGACATTTATAAAAATAACAAAACATGAAAGCGATAAATGTTTTGTAGAAGATTTTATCTCTGGCAAAAAATTTAATATTCAAAACCAAGCTCTTAGAGAGTCCCTTTTATTGGATAAATGCAAAATATTAGATGATGTAATACAACAAATCCCAAGCACTGACTATAGCTTATATTTACACTGGATAAAAAGAGGGTGGTTTGGATCTTTAATTTATTATTTAGCTTCCCTAAATACTATATTTGTAGACAGAGTAAATTGTAGTAATAACATAAGAAAATCTACAATATCTGAGTATTTAAAAACTGAAAAATGTCCTGAAAAATATATACCTAAAATTGAGTGTAATGTATTTGCACGGGAAGACAAAAAGCTTAATGCTGATTCTAATCTACATATCAAAATGCTTCTGCAAAGATACTCAGCAAGACATTTCTCTAATGCAGCAGTAAATGCTGATGAGATTTTAAGTATAACAAAATATGCGTTTGAGGATATTAGAGGTTCAATCAAAAATGCTAGACTGTGTAACAATGAATTGAAATTTTTACAAAGTACAGCTGTTGCTTTTGATATATATTTTGTAACATATAATGTTAACCTGCCATCACAAGGGGTATATCATTTAAATATTGAAAAAAATTCTTTAGGCTTAGTCAAATCTGGCAATTATGCGCTAGAAGTTTCACAAATTTTGCAAGGCATGAAGGCTAGCTTAACAGCTGCAGGAACTATGTTCTTGATTGCACAACTAAAACAATCTTCTTGGAGGTATAGACATGAAAGAGCGTTACGAAACATATATATAGAATCTGGAGTTATATGTCAAAATTTCATAGAAGCAGCGCTATATTATAATATACAAGGAGTATGCACGCCCGCCACCAAAGACTCACAGCTTTTAAATTTGCTAAATTTGTCATATACAGAATTTACTCCTATATATAGCTTTACCTTCGGTAAAATATGAATAAGGGCAATTACCTTAAACTACTTAATATTTCTGCACCTGTTTTTGTTGCTCAGATTATAAAAATATTTGGCAGCATTATAACCCTTTCTGCCCTTGGTCATTGCAATATAAAATCTATGGCTATAGTAGGTATTTTAGAAAATTTATTTTTATTATTTGAGCGTTGTATTACATCTATTTTAATTTCTTATAGGTCTATGCTAGCCAAAACATTTGCTGATGGAGATTTTGGTAATTTGCAACGTGGTAAGATTCTATCTTCTATTATCATAATTACTATGATGTTTTGTTTTTTTGTAATAATCATAATACTTTGCTTAAAGCAGAAAATTTTTATTTTTCTTAATATTGATGATATAGAATTTGCTTCTAAATATATTATATACAAAATAATCATATTACCTATATTAGTTATATGCCATATATGTTATGTGACTTTTCTACATTATAAATTCGTGAATATTGTAATGAATATGAGTATTATTTATACGATTCTTATATTTATTTTTAATCTATCTTTCACATTCGGCATTTACATATTTCCTAAATTAGGCTCCATAGGCGTTGCAATAGGTGAATTAGTATCTGCTAGCATTTGGCTTTTGCTATGGATATTCTTATATAACAACAAGATACAAGACATAAATTTAGCTATTTGTTTTAAAACAATTAGCACTATTATAAGTGATGCAAAAATTTTGATAATAAGCTTCTTTTTAGACTATTTAGGAGAACTATATATAATGAAAATACTGTCTGATAATTTATCTTTATCTCATGTTGCTGCTGGCAAGGTAATATTTACACTATTATTAATATGTTTTATTATACTTTCTACAACACTTAATGGATTAATGGTACATGGAGGTAGAAGTCTTGGAAAAAAGGATTTTACAAATTTTTTAATTTTATTCAGATGCAGTAGAGTAATTATTATAATATCTTCAGTTTTGTTAGCTATATTAGTTTATACAAACTTAGAGCATATAATTTATATCTTTACTAATTTTGATGAAGTGATGCTATATTCTACTTATTCCTGCATAATGATATGTTGTGTAATGGTACTAATTGGTCTATCTCAATTATACATAGTTGCTCTCAGAATTATAGGAGAAATAAAACTTACATCCTTTTTAAACATTGCTGTACTATGGGGAGTGAAGATTCCTGTAATTTTATTATTTATAAAAGATATCGGGATAGATATAGTTGGATATTCTATTATCTTATATTACATAGCATATTATTCCTTAAGTAAGATTTTGTTTCATAAGGTATATAATAGGGCTATTACAAAAACCTTCCTTTAGCTTTTCTATATCACTACTACGAATAATCTAGACCTGCTTACACTCCTGGATATAAAACCTCATATTGGTTTTTGATCTCTATATATCTATGCTGCATATATATCTGTATCCATTTAGCATACACAGGTGAATTAACCTCCTTACGCAGCATTTCTATAGACATCCAAGCTATCTTCTCTACTTCATTATCATTTGGCTTAATATTGGTAGAATCATCTATTTTACCTGAAATGAAATATACATATTCATTCTCTGTCATTCCACTGCCCAAATACACTTTATAGACCATGCTGCTAAAGATATTCAAATTTTTTTTGTCATATTCTATTCCCAGCTCTCTTTTTAAGCTTCTGGATGCAGACTCTAAAATATCCTGACAGTCAAAGTCAGGGTGGCTACAGCAAGAATTAGCCCATAGAAGAGGTGAGTGATATTTACATTCCGCCCTTTTTTGCAGCAACATTTCTCCTTTGTTGTTGAATAGAAATACAGAATAAGCCCTATGTAATAAACCTTCTCTATGGGTCTTTATTTTATCTTCATAGCCTATTTGAATCCCTTCCTGATTAACTAATATTAATTTACTACTGCCCATAGATATCCAGACCTATTGCCTTTTTTGCCATGTGAAGCATATGCCCCGCTGCATCATTTGCTCTTTTATTTCCAGCTTTAATAATATCTTTTATTTCATCATCTTTAGCAGCAAAAAACCTTTCCCTTATAGGGGATAAAAAATCTTCAGTATATTTATATAAAAGCTTTTTTATCACCATATCTCCTAATCCACCTTTTCTA
>JAUIKA010000076.1 GCA_030430995.1 Alphaproteobacteria bacterium | reverse complement strand
GATGGAGAGAGGTTAAATACCAATTCTAAGATGGCCACTATTTATGGCTTTTTTGCTCCAGGAAATTGGATATGGGAGAATTACCTCTCACTTGGAAGGACTGATATAAAATCAATAGATGTGGGCGATAAATACAGAGTCTCCAGGCTTGGTGCCCGCTCTGCTATTGGCTATAAATATAACCTATCTGATGCTTGTAGACTTATTCCATCTATCGGTGCTAGATACGGCCATACCACAATGAAAAAACAGGATTCAGAAGATGAAAAGACATCATCAGATAGAATATTTGCCCTGCTTGGCCTGAAGCTTCAGAGGGACTTCAAAATATCAGAGGATCATAAAATAACCCCAGAGCTATATACCGGGGTTGATATCTCTGTTGTGAAGAACTCAAAAGCCCCTGAAGAGCAGCTTAAGAAGATAAAATCTTCTGCATTCAGATTTAAAGCTGGGGCAAAACTTAGCGGACAAAAGGGGAAATTTGAATACTGCCTAGACAGTGAATATAAGAAATATAGATCTTATAATCAGGTGACAGGCTCGCTTAAGCTGAAAGTGAATTTGTAAAAAGATGGGGCAAAAGCCCCTAATCAAGCCTTTATTATATCTTGCACAAAAAACTGCAACTTCTTGTTTCCAAGCCATATATTAAGCTTGAATGTGCCTATGCATACAGCATGGCTATAGTCTGTTATAGCTTCTAATAAGTTATTTTTCTGCGCATTAAAAGCTATAGCAGGGATTTCTATATTATCATTTTTTAATATAAAGCTTATATGTTTATCTCCTATTTTTTTATGTGAGATAATCTCTGCTTTAGGAAGCTTAAATATAGGCTCAGGGTTACCTTGTCCAAATGGTGATAATAAATCGATTTCTTCCAATATAGACATATTAACATAGCCTAATTCTAAGTCTATATTGTAGTTTATCTTCTTGGTGGTAGGGATGCTGAGCTTTTTAATCTCTTGCATAAAGAATTCTTTTAGGGGCTCTATTTTCTCTTCCTCTACAGTAAAGCCAGCTGCCATTGCATGCCCGCCCCCTGCAATAAGTAGCCCCATTTTTACAGCCGCAGAAACGCAGCTGCCTATATCAAAACCTTCAACAGAACGGCAAGAAGCTTTCCCTATACCATCTTTTACTGCAATAATTATGGCGGGTTTATGGTGCAAATCTTTTACTCTACTAGCTATTATGCCTATTACTCCTAAATGCCAATTCTCTTCAGCAAGATATATTATATCCTCATCTGCGCTAGCTTCTGCAAGCCCTAACGCTTGTGTAAGTATATCTGCTTCTATCTGCTGTCTATGTTGGTTATGGTGGTTTAGTTGCTGCGCTATTTCTAGCGCTTGTTCAGAGCATTGAGTAGTGAGCAATTCGCTCCCTAGAGATGCTTTGCCAACCCTTCCACCTGCGTTTATTCTTGGCCCTAATATAAACCCCATATGGTAACATGCTATATCATCATTTATAGAAGATATTTTGCATAATGCGTCCAGCCCTTTATTATTACGTGTATTTGCTATTTTCAGCCCTTGCTTCACTAAGGCTCTATTTAGCCCTGTAAGAGAGACAACATCGCAAATAGTGCCTAAGGCTATTAAGTCTAGATAAGAAAATATATTGATATTCTTAGGCAAAATATTAGCATCACGCATTTTTATATATAAAGCTGTGATGAATAAGAAGGTCACCCCCGCAGCAGCGAGATTGCCCATATTAGATGTTTCATCAAATCTATTTGGATTAATTACTGCATATGCATCTTGTGCTAATTCTTTGCATATATGGTGGTCTACTACTATAACGTCTATATCTAATGATTTTGCCTCATGCATTGCTTCATAAGCTGTGCTGCCGCAATCTAATGTGAATAATAACTGAGCGCCTTTATCCTTTAACTTTCTTACAATTTCTGGTGAAGGGCCATATCCTTCTTTTATCCTATCTGGTATGTATATTTGAGTTTTTATATTAACATCAGAAAAGAACCTCTGCAAACAAGCAGAAGATGTAGCTCCATCTACGTCATAATCTGCAAGGATAAATATATTTTCATTATTACTTATTGCCTGTATAGTTCTGGTGATAGCTTTTTCCATATCTAGAAGATGAAATGGGTCTGGCATATAGGATTTTATCTTAGGGGTTAAAAAATTCTCTATATCACTAATATTTATATTTCTCTGTGCAATTAATATATTAGAAATATTTCCTAGTTTATATTTATTTTCTAAATAATTTAAAAGATCCTGATTTATAGGCTGTTTTTCCCATATATACCCTAAAAATGACATAAATTTTAATTAGGATTTGATATTCTTACAAGTTTATTATAACTTAACTAGGATTTATCACCAAAGTATTATGGAACTAGTTATAGTAGAATCGCCCGCAAAAGCAAAAACTCTTGGAGGGTATTTAGGGAAAGAATATCATGTAGTTGCATCTGTGGGGCATGTACGTGCTCTGCCATCTAAGCCTGGATCTGTTGATACAGAGAATGGTTTTAAGCAAATTTTTGAAAATACTCCTAATGCAAAGAAATATTTTTCTAAAATAGTAGATGCTGCCAAAACATCAGATAAGATATTCCTAGCGACGGATTTGGACCGCGAAGGGGAAGCGATAGCCTGGCATATAAAAGAATTACTGCAGGAGAGGCTAAAAAAGAAGAAATTAAATATAAAGAGGATTACATTTAGTGAGATTACAAAGAAGGTTATTTTAAATGCTATAGATAATGCTAGGGATATAGATATGTCTCTAGTACATTCGCAGCAATCTAGGCAGATGTTAGATTATCTTGTAGGGTTTAACTTGTCTCCTCTTTTATGGAGGAAGCTACCTGGCTGTCGCTCTGCTGGTAGGGTG
Source organism: Alphaproteobacteria bacterium (assembly GCA_030430995.1). GTDB lineage: Bacteria > Pseudomonadota > Alphaproteobacteria > Rickettsiales > Rickettsiaceae > JAUIKA01. Next base: position 2,459 of record JAUIKA010000076.1, on the reverse strand, counting down.
CAATCTGTTGCTCTTAGATTAATTTCTGATAGAGAGGATGAAATACTTAGCTTTGAGACGAAAGAATATTGGGATATATCAGCAGTATTTAAAGCAGCAGATTTAAAGCAGAATATAGAAGCAAAATTAGTAATAATAGAAGGAAAAAAATTAGATAAATTTGATATAGCAACAGAAGAGGTAGCAAAAGAATATGCCAATAGGTTAGAAAAAAAGGAATATTTTATCTCTGCTGTTACAAAGAAAACTCAGAAAAGAAGGCCATATGCACCATTTATTACCTCAACTTTGCAGCAAGATGCCACAAGGAAGCTAGGTCTTTCTTCAAAATATGTTATGCAGCTTGCGCAGAAGCTATATGAAGGCGTTAATATAAATGGGAAGGATGTTGCGCTTATAACATATATGAGGACAGATAGCATACATATCTCCCCAGATGCAATTAAAGATATAAGGAGCTATATTGGCAGTAACTATAATAAAGAATATCTACCTGAAAAGGCGCGTGTATATAAAACAAAGAGTAAAAATGCACAGGAGGCTCATGAGGCTATAAGGCCTATTAATATTGCCATTACTCAGAAGGATTTAGAGGGGAAGCTAGAGCCAGAATTATGCAAATTATATGGTTTGATATGGCGCAGGGCCGTTGCTTCACAAATGGCAGATATGCAGCTTGACATTACATCTTTGGATATTAAAGCGACAGATGAAGAAAGTTATTTCCGCGCTTCTGGCACTGTGGTGAAATTTGATGGATATACTACTCTTTATAAAGATTCAGCAGAAGAGGATGAGAAGAGCAGCAGGTTGCCTTTATGTGAAAAAGGTAAAGAGCTTGAGCTAAAGACTATTGAGCCCCTCCAGCATTTCACGCAGCCACCGCCGCGTTATAATGAGGCTAGCCTAGTAAAGAGATTAGAAGAATTAGGAATTGGAAGGCCATCTACATATGCAAATATTATATCTGTTCTGCAGGAAAGGAAATATGTAAGGCTAGAAAAAAAAAGATTCTTCCCAGAAGGGACTGGTAGAATATTAACCAAATTCCTCATAGAGTTCTTTCCCAAATATGTAGAATATAATTTCACAGCAGATCTGGAAGATAGCCTAGATAATGTAGCTTCAGGAAAGTTAGTATGGGAAAAATTGATGTCCAGTTTTTGGGAAGGTTTTGATAAGAATATTAAAGATGTATATGAATATAAAATACAAGATATAATAAAAGTTATTGAAGAAAAGCTAATAGGGGATAACAAAGAAACATGCCCAGATTGCAAAGAAGGCACTCTGGAATTTAAGCTTGGTAAATATGGAGCCTTCTTTTCTTGCTCTAATTACCCTGATTGTAAATTCACCAAAAGAATGTTTGCAGATGAAAAAGAGCAAGTAAATATAGCTAAGAATACGTATCTGGGCAGTGGTGATAATGGGGAAGAAATTTATTTAAAATCTGGGCCTTATGGTTGGTATGTAGAATCTAAATTAGATGACAAAATACATAGATGCGCTATACCTACAAAAGAGTATGAGATAGAAAATGTAGATATAGATATAGCAAAATTTTTACTATCTATGCCTAAAATTATTGGCAGTTATAAAGATAATGACATTATTATGCAGGCTTCAAAATATGGTGTGTATTTAGTTTGTGATTCGCTAAAAATAAAAGTAGTAGAAGGCTATATGTCTATGAATTATGACATGGCTGTTAGCATAATATCTGAGAAGGAGAAGAAAAGTAAAACAAAGAAAGCTAGCTCTACTGCAAAGAAGGCTCCGGTTAGTAAAAAAGTTACTAAAGCGCCCGCTAAGAAGAAAAAGAAAGAATAGTATAGGTGCTGATAGTAAAAAAATTTGGAGGGACTTCTTTAGAGGATTTTACAAATCTAGAAAAAGCGGCAGAGCTTGTAAAGAGGGCGCATATTAAAAATGATATAGTTGTTGTTGTCTCAGCTATGGCTGGGATGACAAATAAACTAGTTTCATATTTTTTATCTTCATCTGCTGATAATAAAAGGGAGTATTCAGCACTTCTTAGCTGTGGAGAGAATATATCAGCTGCTTTATTTGCGCTATATCTTAGTAAGATAGGGGTAGATGCAGTATCTATGCAGGCTTGGCAATTGCCATTAATAACAGATAATAATCTTAGCTCTGCAAGAATAAAAGAAGTTAACACGCAGGTTATAAATGCTCATTTAAAACATAGAAGGGTAGTTGTAGTAGCTGGGTTTCAAGGTGTATGTGATGGAAATATTACAACATTAGGGCGCGGAGGGTCTGATATTACAGCGGTAGCTATAGCTGCAGCGCTCAAGGCGGATTATTGCGATATACATACGGATGTAGATGGTGTGTTTGCAATGGACCCTAGGTATCAAGAGAAAGCAAAATTTTTACCTAATATATCATATTCAGATATGCTTTGCTTAAGCAATATGGGGGCGAAGGTGATG
>JAUIKA010000075.1 GCA_030430995.1 Alphaproteobacteria bacterium | reverse complement strand
ATATTTTGCAAGAACCATCTCTAGCATATGGTTAAATTTTCCTTCTTTATATAAACTACTTGCACTTATTAGTTCATATTCAAAACTAAATCTATCTAAAAACTCTTTTAACTTGTTATTCATGTAGGCCGCATAGCTATCAAATTCTGAAAATGGGTCCGGAACATTGCTCAGAGGAAAGTCTATATATCTAGATATCATTTCTTTATTTGGTATATTTTCTGGGACCTTCCTTAAGCCATCCATATCATCTGAAAAACAAATAAGCTTCACCGGCACCTTATTGTTAGTTAATGCTTTAAATGCTCTAATAACCATTGTAGTCCTCGCAACCTCACCAAAAGTGCCAATATGCGGCATTCCAGAAGGACCATAACCAGTTTCAAAAAGCACATATCCTTTTTTAGGCTTTTCCCCTACTTGATCTAATATTTTTTTCGCTTCTAAAAAAGGCCAAGATTTATATTCCATATCTATTATTTCATTTAATTAAAACATTTTCCCCATAATATTTTGCATTATGCCTTTGGGGTTTTTAGCAAGCATTTTCATCACTTTAGACATTTGCAGATATTGCTTTAGAAAGAAATTCAAATCCTGTATGCTGCAACCTGAGCCATTTACAATCCTATTTTTTCTAGAAGCATTAAGCTTGCCATCCTTACTCTTCTTCTCCCTAATGTTCATTGAGTTTAGAATTGCCCTTTGCTTATCCATCATTTTTTCCATCTGCTGCATATCTTCTTCTTTTATTCTTTTAGCGCCAGGAAGCATAGATGCAATACCAGAGACATTACCCATTTTATGCATTTTCTTTATATATTTTTCATAAGCAAGCAGATTAAAATTCTTTATGTCATCTATATTCTCCTCCTCTTCTTTAAAAGCAGTCTTAGCCTTTTTCACTAAAGACATGATATCTCCCATATCTAATATCCTAGATGCAAAGCTTTCAGGCTCAAACTCTTCTAAACCGTCTTTTACCTTCTCACTTATACCTAAAAACTTAATCGGCTTTTCTAATAGATATTTGATATTAAACACAACGCCACCTTTAGCATCACTATCTACCCTGCTAATAACGGAGCCTGTTATTGGTATTTTTTCATTAAATTGTTTTATCAGGTCAGAGCTTTCTTGGCCTATAGCTGCATCTAATACTAATAAGACTTCATCAGGACTCATAACCTTATATAGCTTTTGCATTTCTTCCACCATATTCTCATCTTTATAGCTTCTCCCTGCAGTATCACATATTATTACGTCATAGCCTTGCGCCTTAAACTGCTCCATTGCTGCTTTAATTATCTCGACAGGGTCTTTAAGCTCTGTAGAGAAAAAATCTGCATTTATTTCCGTAGCTAAAATACTCAGTTGCTCTATAGCAGCTGGCCTATATACATCTGTAGAAACTAATAATACTTTTTTATTTTCTATATAATTAGCTATTTTTGCACATGTAGTGGTTTTTCCGCTGCCTTGAAGACCAACCATCATTATCTTCTTCGCATGCTTTATGTTTTTACCATTTTGATGCCTGGAGAATATCTCCGTCATTTTGCTATGCACTATCTCTGCTATCAACTGCTCTGGCTTGATAGATTTTAAAACCTTTCTACCTTCTGCTTCTTGTGATATACTCTCTATAAACTCTTTTATTATAGAAATAGATACATCGGCTTCTATAAGAGCTGTTTTTATATCTTTTATTGTCTTTTCAAGATGCTCTTTAGTAATAATTTTCCCGGTAAGTCTATTGAATATATTACTAAATTTTTTTGATAGGTTATTTAACATTATTTAAGGAGCGAATTTAATTTTATTATACATATGTATATATACCAAAGAAGCATATTAATCAACTTATTAAAGTCATATTTATTTTTTCTACTGGGCATATATATTCTTATTATTTCGGTACAGATTATTAGATTAGAAACTGTTTTAACAAGAGGAGGTGATATCTTTATATTAGTGAAATATGTGTTTTATCTTACCGCATCTGCTATATGCTATTTATTACCTCTATGTAGCTGGTTTTCATGCTTATATACATATAGCACTCTGCATAAGACAGGGGAGTTGCATTCTGCGCTTAGCCTTGGTTATTCTTATAGCAAGCTTACATTCCCTATTATACCTACTTGTTGCGCTATTATAATTGCAAGCTACGTTCTTTCATGGAATGTCATGCCTCATGTCATTAAAACATCTGAGTCTATATTACAAGACAAATATATGAAAAAGATATATGGCCTGATATATCCTTTAAACAAAATAGACAAAAATACCGTTATATATATAAATAGTAATAATAAAGGCAATATGGAAGATATAATATTACTCAATTCAATTAAGAATGAAGATAGGGTATTATTTGCAAAAGAAGCCACACTGCAGAATAACACTATTATATTAAAGCATGGTTATGACACCACATATAAAGATAAAAAAGAAAGCTATAAAGTTTTATTCGAAGATGCAAAAGTGACATTAAATATAGATTTAAACTTCTTTAATAGCGCAGAATTTTTTGGCTTTGTTGAGTCTATAATGCTTCTGAAAAAAGAATTTTCTCCTAAAGTATTTATGCTTTTCCTACAAAAGATTATATGGCCATTATATTCCATTGTATTCATGATGTTATCTGTATTTTTTGTATTGAAATCTTATTCTTATTTGAAGTTAAATCTAATATGCTTCTTCCTAGCGATTATGAATTTTCTATGCTTTAATTTGGGGCTTAAGCATATATTCATAAGTTATATATATATATTAACATTTTTATTTGTTATTATATACATAATATTTTTAATTAAAAAGAACAGTAAGATATGCCTAAAGACTTAGTAGTAGTTGCAATGTCAGGCGGGGTGGATAGCTCCGTTGCTGCAGCTCTGATGTGTAAAAAAGGATATGATGTAATAGGGATAACATTGCAGCTATATGACCATGGCTCTGCAACAGCAAGCAGCAAAGCATGCTGCGCAGGGCAAGATATATATGATGCATCAATGGTTGCAAGCAAGCTTAATATTCCCCATTATGTATTTGACTATGAAACAAAATTCTCACAAGAAGTAATAGATAATTTTGCAGATACATATCTAAAAGGGCAGACCCCTCTGCCATGCGTAAGATGCAACCAATCAGTTAAATTCAGGGATCTGCTCCGCGCTGCTAAAGAACTAGGAGCAAAAAAGCTTATTACAGGGCATTATGTGAGAAAATTGCAAGGCAACCAACTTCACCAGGCAGTGGACGAGAAAAAAGATCAGAGCTATTTCTTATTTTCAACCACTAAAGAGCAACTAGAATATTTAGAATTCCCATTAGGGGAGATGAATAAAGAACAAGCAAGAAAAATAGCAAGAGAAAACGGACTTTTGGTGCATGACAAGCCAGACAGCCAGGACATCTGCTTTGTACCTGAAGGCTCATATTCTGACTTAGTAAAAAAACTAAGGCCTAACTCTGCTACAGAGGGTGACATAATGCATGTTGATGGCTATAAATTAGGGCGGCATTTAGGAATAATAAACTATACAATAGGGCAAAGAAGAGGGATAGGCATTGCATTTCAATATCCTCTATATGTTGTATCTATAGACCCTAAAGAAAATATAGTCTATGTAGGCCCAGAAGAAGCATTATATAGAAAAGAATTTTTCATAAATGATTATAACTGGATAGGTGATGGTGAAATGCCCCAAGAAGGCTTAGAGGTAAAAACAAAAATAAGGCATCATCATAAAGCAGTATTAGCAAAGCTATACCCCAAAGATAATAATCTTATAAGGGTAGAATTTTTCTGTCCAACTTCTTCAATAGCACCAGGGCAAGCAGCTGTTTTCTACGATAGTACTAGGGTATTAGGTGGTGGGTGGATAACATAATTATGTGCATATATATCGCATATATTTTATATAATTAGTAAACTGGTTAATTAATATTACATTAAATCAGCAACAGAGTTACTATAAGTATATAACAACCTTATAAATTATTTTATGCTTAAAAAATACAAACCAATTTTTATAAATAACATAGTCAATATCTTTGAATGGTATGATTTTTCACTGCTTGTTTATTTTGCATCTGTAATCCATGAAAAATTCTTCCCTCCCGGCCCTTTAAATCTACTCCAAATATTTACGATATTTGCCCTTGGCTATTTCAGTAGAATATTTGGTGGGATAGTATTAGGATATGTGGGTGATATATATGGCAGAAAACCTGCTCTTGTAATATCTGTATTCGGTATGGCATTAGGGACTGGTATAATTGGCTTATTACCTTCTTATGAGCAAATAGGTGATTATGCTACAACTGCTATATTTGCTTTAAGAATATTACAAGGTTTCTCTATAGGTGGTGCTTTCAGTAGCTGCACTACTTTCTGCGTAGAATATGCGGAGGTGGATAAAAAAAGTCTTATTACTAGCTTTGCTGCTTTTGCGGCTTATATAGGACTTCTGCTTGGCTCTATTACACATACTATCTGTTATAAATATATAAGTATAGAAATACTATTATCATGGGGATGGAGACTGCCTTTTCTATTTAGCTTTCTATTTGCTATATTGGGGTGGCATTTAAAGAAGTACTCAAATGAAACACCTGAATTTTTAACTTATATAGCAAAGACTTCTACTAACCAGCAGAGCATTGCAAAAGTAATAGGTACCCACTATAAAAAAATAATATGCTCAGTATCTATATGTATTACAACTGGATTATTAATGTATCTCCAAGGTGTATATGTGATAAATTATTTAAAAATTTATAGAAATTTCCCTGAAGGAACTATAAATGATATTATGCTATCTAGTTACATAGTTGCTGCTATTTCTTGCATCATAGGAGGGAAGCTTTCAGATATGTTTGGTCAAAAGAATACTCTTACTTATACACTTACTTTTATAATTATGTATATGTTATTTTTTGGTAAAATATTCCAATATGGTACTCTTACAGAAGTATTCTTAATGCAAATTATGCTATCTGCACTAGCAGGTATATACATAGGCTCTGACCTTCTACTTCACGCATTGATATACCCAGCTCATGTAAGAACAAGGGGTTTTGGTATAAGCTATACTATAGGAATTGCCCTATGTGGTGGCACAACCCCATACCTATGCCAATATATAGTGGAAAGATTCGGCGACCTACAAATATTCGGATATTATGCTATATTCATAGCTGCGATATCTATGGTGGGTGTTAGACTATACACACTTTCAGAACCCGAGTATGAATTCCATAAACAAACAGAATTAAATGGGGTTTATGCATAAAAGGCCAATAAGATTGTAGTATTACGGCTTTCATGTTAGAATCTACTCCATTAATAAACTGTATATTGGATGAGTTTTTTCCTAAAAAAGCCATTAAACGAAATAAAAGAACAATCTGAAAACAGTA
>JAUIKA010000074.1 GCA_030430995.1 Alphaproteobacteria bacterium | reverse complement strand
TACCAACATAAACCTTATTATTCTCAGAGTCTATCTCTACTACATATAAAGGTTCTGGATAAGCGATCCCCAAGCCTTTTCTTTGTCCGTAAGTATAGTTATAACTTCCTGAATGTTGTCATCTCTTATTTTTAGTACTTATAAGGAATCAGTTAATATGAATGAAATTAACAAGTTATGGGTTTTGGTACTATGTAGCCCATGATTTACTTGCGAAAAAATACCCATCTTCCAATTTAAATAGATTACTAAGATTTATACCATATATAAGATAAGATTAAGCAAGTTTTATTACGCTTCATGTACAATAAGTATAGTTGATTTTTACTGGGAGAAAGAAATCATCTATAAAACGCAATTGGCATGCATATGAAGCAAGAAGCAGATTGGAAATTATATGGTATCCTAATTAGAAATAGAATATCAAGAAGGAGAAGTTAAAAATTCTTAAAGGGATTTATAGTTGTGTTAGGCGAACTAAATTAGTTGAAACTCAAGTGTTATTTAAGGTTATGTCGCACATCTTCTTATTAGGTGCTACAGAATAGTAATTGCTACATAAATATATAAAAATATATATTTCAGGGCTAAATTTAATTATATTATGCGAGTAATAATATTAATTTTTAGTTATAATATATTTATAATAAAAAATAATAATGCAAGAATATATTATATTAGATAAGTTGGGCCCAGAGATAAAAATAGAGATATATAATAGCAAGAAAGCTAGGAATATAGGCATCAGAATAAACCACAGCATTGCTAAATTAGTGTTGCCCAACGGGAAAGGGTTGCAAAGAGGGTGGCTTTTCTTATTAGAGAAAGAAGCATGGATTAGAGCTAAGTTAAGAGATATAGAGAAGCATAAAGAATCTATAAAAAGCGATAGGATCCCTATATGGGGAATAGAACATCATTTAAAACATATAGAAGCGTTACAACATGTAGTTAAAACTGAAAATAAGACTATTATTGTGTATGCATCTTTTGGCGAAGAGCAAAATGTACTCATAGAATTTCTAAAAGCAAAATTGCTAAAGGAACTTCATGCTATAGCAATGGATTATAAAAAAACATATAACTTAGACTATAAAGAGATAAAAATTTCTAACGCTCAGAGTAAATGGGGAAGTTGCTCAAGCAACAAAACGCTATCTTTTAATTGGAGATTAATATTTGCTCCCTTAGAGATAACAAAATATCTAGTAGCTCATGAAATTTGCCATATAGTGCATATGAATCATAGTAAGAGATTTTGGGAATTAGTATATAAGCTTTATCCAGATACCAATATTGCTAAGCTATGGCTAAGGCAAAATGGTAAAAGATTGTATCAATATCAGATAGCAGGTTCTAGATGTTGATTAAGAAATAGGTTTCCAACTATAAATATATTAATGTTGTTAGGCATTACTCCCCATATGTACGGTAGGATAGTTCATAACTTTTATATTGATGGGGATATACAGACTAAGGGATTAATTAAATATTTATTAAAGGACAGCTAAGACACCGCTATCAAAATATATAATATATTGGCTGTAAGCAAAGAGAGTAGTGTAAGCAAGATATAATCTTATTTTCTCTATAAAAGTTTAAATAAAAAAGGGCGCATAAGTTACCCTATGCACCCTAATATAGGAGATTATCCCTTTTATTATTCTAAGTTAAAGAATTACAGATCTTTTCTGAAACCTATAGTAAAGATATGTCCTTTTAAATGAGCTGATTTTGGCTCACCAAATTTTTTCACTTTATCTAAATCAGTATCTTTCTTATCAGAATCTTTCTTAGGTTTTTTATTTGATGCAAATTTTGCTGTTCCAAAGTCTGCATATCTGTATTGTACATCAACTTTAAACATGTCTTGTACGTTAAAACCTAAACCTGCTGTTAAGTTCCAAACAAAACCAAAGTTAGACTTTTTGAATTCATTATCTTCTTTAACTCCTTCATGTTCAACTTTAAATTTACCTCTGCTGCTAGCAAAACCAACACCAGCACCGAAGTAGCCTTCTACCCAGTCAGTGAAAGGATATGAAGCATAACCATTAAACATAACACCCATTGAGCTTCCTGAATAAGCTAAAGATGATTTTGCATCATCTGTTTTAGTTGCACCCTTATCATCTGCTTTTTTATCTGTAGTTTTTTCACTTTTTTTGCTAGGATCATATTTCTTATAAGAAGGGCTTGCATAGAAAAGTACACCTTCTGCTCTGCAGTTTTCAGTAATATTGTAACCACCGCCTAGATATAAGAATGGGCCTACTTTACCGTTATTACCTTTATAATCTTCAAAAGATTTTTTATAGGTACCAGTAAATTTATCCATTGCTTTTACTTTAGTTGGTGCTATAACACCACCACCACCTGTAATATACCAAGAGTCTTCAGCAGCTAATGCAGTACCTGTAGCACATGTAAAAGCTAATGTGGCTATTGGCAATAATATTCTTTTTTTCATAATATGTTCTTTTAATTGTTTTTTAAAAAAAAATCAGCTATCGCTAATTTACTTATAAAGTTATAGCATGCTTTATTGAAAACTAATAATAAATCATTTAAAAAAAACCTATTTTAATTTATAAAACCAGAAAACTGTGTTCTTTTAGCAACTTTTGCTATGAGTGCCTAAAATAAATTCTTTACAACTAACGGCTTTTTTACCTTCTCTCTGAAGTATTTGAGGTAAAAGAATTCCCTTTTTGCAATAAATATTCATATTGTCTTTATTGATTTCAATTTTTCCAGGAATAATATTATGCTCTATATCTAAAAACTCTGCTTTCAATATTTTTATTCTTTCATTATTAAGGATAAAGTAACATCCTGTATTTAAAGCTCTTATCTTTCTATCTATAAAATCGGCATTTAATTCCCATTTTATTAGGAGGTCACCTTTGCTAATTTTATTAGCATAGGAAGCAGAATCATTACTTTGCTTTTCAGGTTTCCATGTATCAGGAGATTCTAAAGCTGTAAGTAATAACTCTGCTCCGATATCTGCTGTTTTGTCATGTAAAGATTTAAAGTTCTCTCTGTCTGAGAGGGGAAACTCTTGTTTAATTATAATAGGGCCAGTATCTATACCGCTATCCATATGAATTATACATACAGCGCTTTTTTTATCTCCGGACATAATAACATGTTGTAGAGGGGCGGCTCCCCTATGCTTTGGTAAGTCAGATGGATGTATATTTACACTACCATATTTTTTATTATATAGAATGCTCTCCGGGACTATAAGCCCATAAGCAGCAACAATTATTACATCAGCATCTATGCTGTCTATTAAATTTTGAGACTCAGCATTTCTTAAAGTTTTGGGTGTATATATATATTTAATACCTAGTTTTTCTGCTTCTAAATACACAGGGCTATAGGCAAGTTTCATTCCCCTACCTTTAGGTTTTGGCGCTGCGGTAAAAACTGCTGAGATATTATGTCTTTTGTCTATCGCGCGCATAGCAGGAATGCCGAAAGGAGAAGTTCCCATATATATTACGTTAAGTTTTTTCATTCTATCTATATTTAATTAGATTATTCTTTTGAGTTTATTTAGTCTCCTTATTGCTATATCTCTTTTAAATTTAGATAGATAATCTATTATAAGCTTTCCTTCCATATGGTCATGCTCATGCTGCACCACGCGGGCAGTCCACCCATAAAAGCTTTTATTCTGCATATCTCCATTATAATCTAAATATTCAAGCTCTATATCTTTTGGTCTTCTAACAGAGATTTTTTGTTCAGGAACAGAAAGGCAGCCCTCTTCCAGATCTATCAAATCTTTTGAGAATTTTATTATTTTTGGGTTAACTATAAATAGAGGGCCATCAATTTTATTCATTTCTTTTTCTTCCTCCCCGAAGCAAGTGGTATCTAGCACCATTATTCTTTTAGGTACAGCAACTTGTATAGCTGCAAGGCCACATCCTTTACTTTCATACATGGAAGATAGCATGGAGTCCATAAGGCTACGTTCATAGCTGGTAATTTTCTCTATATTAACGCTTTTAGTCCTAAGGATTTTATTTGGCTCTGTAATAATTTCAAGTGATTTTGACATATATTATAAAATTTTATTTATAACTTTCATACAATCTTCTAGTGTTTCATCTTGCCTCTTGGTAGCATCTATTAATTTAACCCTATCGCTAAACATTTGAGATATATGTAAATACCCTTGGCGAATTCTATTATGTGAGTCTATATCCATTTGGTCATATTTGTCTAAAACGCTGCGGGATTTTATCCTGTCTATAGATAGATTTACTGGAAGGTCTAACAATAAAGTGATATCTGGCCATAAAGAATTTGTTGCCTTATTATGTAAATCCACTACATAATCCAACCCAAGGCCTTGCAATATACCATTATAACAAATGCTAGAGTCTATATATCTGTCACATATTACACATATACCTTTATCAATATTAGGGATAATAACTTTTTCTATATGCTCAGCCCTTGCAGCTAATATTAGAAAGAACTCAGCTATATTGGAGATATCTTTTTCTTTACACAGCTGTCTTATTTTTTCTGCAATTATAGTTCCACCCGGCTCCCTGGTATAAATCACTTCTATACCAGCTTTATTTAAAGCAGTTACAATTGTTTTTGCTAAGGTAGTTTTTCCCGCCCCTTCTACACCTTCTAATGAGATTAATTTTCCTTTTTTAAGCATTTACTTTTCTCTATTTCAAATATTTTATCATAAGAATTTTGAATTTCCTCTTTATTATATCCTCCTTTGTAATATCCTTGTATTTTTATTATTTTCTCAAGTTTTCTAGATATTTCTGATCTATTGTCTTCTATGAATATATCTTTTACTTCAAGTATTTTAGTGGAAATATTCTTTATTATAGATATAGCTAACTTTATATCACCTTTTTTTAATATCAAAATTGCTACAATAGCTATTATAAAAAATTCTTCTAAGGAAATTAGCATCATAAATTAAATTTTTCACCTAGATATATATCCTTTACATCTTTATGAGCTGTAATATCTTTTACAGTTCCTGCAAAAAATATTTTTCCTTCATACATAACATATCCATAATCCATAACAGACATAATCTCTTTTAAATTATGATCTGTTATAAAAATTCCAACACCTTGCTTACTTAGTTTTTTCAGTATAGCCGCTATTTTATCTGCGGCAATAGGGTCAACCCCTGCGAATGGTTCGTCTAACAATAAGAATTCAGGTGCGCTTGCCATAGCCCTTGCTATCTCTAATCTACGTTTTTGCCCGCCAGATATTATAGTTGATTTTAAATTGCGCAGTTTGGTTAGATTAAAATCTTTTAGTAGTTGCTCTAGTTTATCCTGGCGAATAGATGCATTTTTATAATATATTTCTAATATTGCTTGTATATTTTGCTCTACAGACATATCCGTAAATACGGATGATTGTTGTGGTAAATATCTTATGCCTATTTTGCCTCTTTGGTATATATTAAAATTTGTTATTTCTTCTTC
>JAUIKA010000073.1 GCA_030430995.1 Alphaproteobacteria bacterium | reverse complement strand
TTGCAAACTTCGAATTCTGTCCTAGACTCTTTGCCATCTATTGGCATATCTACCATAAACTTATCTAGCTTAGAGGTAATGACGGCAACATATTTCTTCTTTATCTTATGGCTAGCAAAAGCTTTTGCTAAGTTAGCAGCTGATGATTGTGACTTGGCTATAAGCATTACTCCGCTAGTATTTTTATCTAGCCTATGAACCATATAATACCCATTCAATTTTATATAATCATCCACTGAAAGTGATATCATCTTTCCACCTTGTGATGCAAGGCCATATGGTTTATTTATTGCGACTAGATGCTCATCTTCATATATAACATATTTTTTTATTATATGGCTATCACGCCTTATAATAGTTTTTTCTACATCTGATAGCAGATATTTATCTGATATCATTATCTCATCCCCCATTTTTACCCGAAAAGAAGCTGAAGATTTTTCTCTGTTAACTAGGATTTCTTTTCCCCTTAGCATTTTTTCTAAAAGCCCTTGAGACAAATTGGAATAGATTTTACGTAAGTACCTATCTAACCTTGTTTCTACCTCAGATGTACAAATAACTTTTTTCATATCTAAAGAAACTAGGCAATAGTTCTACTTAACCTCTACTATTTTTGCATCCAAAGCACCCACTGAATGTATATCTCTGAGTATAGTAATTATATCTTTAGGATAAACACCCAGAGCATTTAAACCAGCAACTAATTCTGACAAGCTAACAGAACTCTCTAGCTCCTTTAAATGGCTCCCTCTTAGCTGGTCAACACCCTTGTTGATATTGTCCCGATTCTTCTCTGAAGTAAAAATCAGTTTTTTCTCCATACCATTTGCTATATCTATCAGTAAGTTACCATGCGCTACTGCTACAGGCCTTATCTTCACAGAAGCACCCATAACTATTGTTCCCGTGTCGCTATTAACAACTATTTTAGCTAAATTGTCAGGCTTAACAGTTAGCTGCTCTATAGTTGAAACCAACTCAATAACATTTATATCTGGCGTTTTAGGCAAAATAAAAGATACAGTTGCTGGGTCAATAGCTCTGGCAATCTGGCCAGGAATATTATTATTAATGGAATCCGCAATAGCACATGCAGTAGTGAAATCTGGGCTATGTAATAAAATTTTTAAGCTATCCATCTGTGATAGGTCAAACCCTAGCTCCGCTTCCACTATAGCCCCTCCATGTATAACACCTTTTGTAGCAACAGAAGAAGTTTTGGTTCTTACATCAGGGGATATATATGTTATACCAGGAATCTCTATATTACCCTGAGCTACAGCATATACTTTATCATTAGCTCCTAAAAGCGGGGTCGCAACAAGCATACCGCCTTCCAAACTCTTAGAGTCCCCTATAGCACTCACAGAAACATCAATTCTACCACCTTGAGACATAAACGCCGGCAATGTAGCGGTTACTATAACAGCGGCTGAATTCCTTGTTCTGAGGTCTGCACCTTGTATATTAATTCCAAGCTTTTCCAATAAGTTTACTAACTCTCTTTGCGTGAACGCTGAGTTCCTTAGGTTATCACCCGTGTTATTTAAACCTACAACTAACCCCCTTCCAACAAGTACGTTATCCCGAACGCCTTCTATCGTACCTATATCCTTGATCCTTGTATAATAAGCAAAACTACAATTAGTATACAATAGCAATATAGCTAAAATTAAATTCTTATATCTGTTATACATATTTCATAAATCATTTACCCGCCATAGAAAGATGATAAGCTAGAAGCGCATAAAGCTTTCATTAGATCCAACAATTTTTGCTTCACATTTTTATCTTTTATTTGTTTATAATAAGTCATCAAAGCTTTTATATCATCCAAATCTAAAACACTATCATCTATAATATAATCTTTTTGCTCTTCTGCAAAGCGTGTTTGTGTATTTTCGTAGATTACCTGCTCTGATTCTAGAAAATCACTGAAAAAATAATCTATAGGCACGTCTAATGTTCTAGAAAATTCATACAGCTTACCACTAGTGATTCTATTGGTAGATTTTTCATATTTTTGTATTTGCTGAATACTTACTCCAGCTGCCCTAGCTAAATCTTGCTGACTCATGCCAAGATGCTTCCTTTTTTGTGCTAGTCTTTGCCCTACTATTGTATCTACATAATGTATTTTAGAATTCACGCTCCTCTTAAGTTTTTTAGATTCAGTCATATGTATCCTGCTCTTAATAAATATTACAGGTCAAAATTCTAGCATAATACCTCGATTACCAAAAGGAATTACTTTTTAGATTTGCATTTTTTAAAGAAAAAACATGATTTTTTCTAAAAAAAGTCGTAGTATGTTACATATTATGCAAAAAATTAAAAAATTATGTCACAAAATACAGAAACAAAAATAGTTGTAGAACAGGGCAACGCACAGCAAGATCAAAGCATGTTAGTAAAAATTCAGTCTAGCTTGCCTAGCTTTCTTCCTATTATTCTAATTTTCGGAGTATTTTACTTTCTAATAATACGCCCACAAGATAAAAAGAGAAAGCAGCAACAGCAATTAGTAGATAATCTAAAAATAGGGCAAGAAGTAGTAACTACAGCAGGAATTTATGGCGTCATTTCATCCTTAAATACTGAAAAAGGTACAGTAAAAATAAAAATAGACAAATCTACTGAGATGGAAATTTTAAAAAATGCTGTTTTAAATGTTATAACGCAGCAGAATGATAACCAGAAAAAATAATATAGCAACTTATTATGGCCTCTTTTTTTAGAGCATCAATAGTTATAGCCCTTAGCATATTGTCAATTTTCTATACGCTAGGGAGCTTGGGCTATAGCCCCTTGCTTCAAAATAAACTAAAATTAGGTTTAGACCTTCAGGGGGGCGTTCATCTGCTTTTAGAAGTAGATTTAGACTCTTATATAAAAGATCAAAACTCTTTACTTCTTTCCTCTGTAAAAAAATCTTTAAGGGATAAAAGGCTATATTATAAAAATGCACATATATCGGATAACAAAATATCCATTACAATTCCTAGTGAAGAGTCTTATGCAAAAGTAAGAAAAGCGCTGCATTCACCAGAAATAACTATAAACAATAATGGTAATAAAGTATATATATATTATACTGAGGAAAAAATAAATGATATGAAAGAGAAAGTTCTAGAACAATCTCTTGAAATCATAAGAATGAGGATAGATGAAGATGGAACGAAGGAGCCATCTCTGCAGAAACAAGGAGAAAAATATATTCTGCTACAAGTGCCTGGATTATCTGCACCAGGTCAGCTAAAAGAAATTATAGGTACAACTGCTAAATTAGGCTTCTATAAGGTGATGCAGCAAGGAGAAAGGGGGGCAAGAGTTATTTCTAGCCAAGATGGATATGGAGCAATTGCAGTAGAAAATAAAGCTTCTATATCAGGAGATATGCTTGTAGATGCACAAGCAACAATACATGAGGGCAACCCTGTAGTTTCATTTGAATTTAATAATATTGGCACAAAGCTTTTCGCAAGTTTATCTCAAGCGCAGGTTTATAAACCAATAGCAATTGTATTAGATGATAAGCTGCTAAGCGCACCCGTTGTAAATCAACCGATTTTGGGAGGAAAGGGGATCATTTCCGGATCATTCACTATAGAGAAAGCAAATGAACTTGCTCTATTGCTCAGAGCTGGGGCTCTGCCAGCTCCGCTAAAAATAATAGAAGAAAGAACTGTTGGACCAAGCCTGGGTAAGGACTCTATAGAGTCTGGAAAGAAAGCAGGAGTAATAGCAATGATAGCTGTAATGATATTTATGGTGATGAGCTATGCCACATTTGGAATAATAGCAAATATATCAATGCTAATAACCCTAACTTACATATGCGCAAGCCTTTCCCTATTACAAGCAACCCTAACCCTGCCTGGAATCGCTGGCATAATACTAACTATCGGAATGGCTGTTGATGCCAATGTTCTAATATATGAAAATATTAGAGAAGAACTAAAAGGGCCAGTATCTGTTGCATTCGCCGTCAAGCAAGGGTTTAAAAATGCATTCGGCACAATAGCTGACTCTAACATCACTACTTTAGCAGCAGTGATATTGTTATATATATTCGGAATAGGTACTATAAGAGGATTCGCAATAACATTAGGTATAGGAATAGTAGCTTCTATGTTCTCTTCTATTTTAATATCAAGAATGCTAATAAATGCATATATAAAAATTGTTAAGCCAAGGAAATTATTGTTATAGACCCAACTGCAGATAAGGCAACTATCTTCTCTATAACTCAAGGTTAATTATACTCATTGTGAATTTTCAATTGACTCAAAAATTCACCACGAAAGTTTAGTTTTAGCAAAATTGATGCAAAAATAATCTACCCTGCGATAAAAACAATTCCTATATTTTTATATTAAATCTATAAAAATAAGCATACAAGCATATCATTTCATACCCTTAAACGCAGCTTGGGTTATTATGACCAAACTCTCTTATACAGTCATCATAATCAACGCATATGCAGCCGCGGCATAAAGGCCCGCTACTGCGTCATCCAACATCACGCCATAGGCAGATTTAAAATATTTATCTATATAACCAATACCCAGAGGCTTTACTATGTCAAAAAATCTAAATAATATAAAAATGATCAATATCGACTTAATATCAGACCTATTTATAATTAATAAGGCCAAATGCTGCCCAACTACTTCATCTATAATAACTTCCTTTGGGTCCTTTTCGCTTAGATCTTGTATATACAACTTAGTAGATATATATCCAACTACAGACATAATTACTAATACTAATATATTGATGCATAAAGAATCTGATAAAGCATAATATAAAATACATCCTAATACAGCACCTAAAGTGCCAGGAAAAAACTTAAATTTGCCTATGTAGCAACAAGTAGCTATAATGGTAGATGTCTTTAGAAGCATAAATTAGAACCTATATGTTATGAACAATAAAAAACATATTACAGAAATACTGAGTATGATTAAAACATTAGAATTAAAAACAGGCAAGCATTATTCCTCTAAAACAGATATAAATAAGCTAATAGAGCTAATAGAGCTAAACAGAACTATTCCTATAGAAATATATGTATTGCTAGCTAAACTCTCCTCTTCTATATATAATAATGAAAACATGTAAAATAAATAGATGAGTATATTTATAATAAAAGCAATATCAGCTCTATTTGGCGTGGCTGCTATGCTATATTGCATTTTGCTATTAATTAAAAAATATTCACCTAAGATAATAGGAAAAGGATTCATTACATCTGATGATATAAAGATAGAATCTAGTAAATACTTAGATAGCAACAACCGCATTATATCTATTGGGCATAAGAATAAAGGCTATTTAATATTATTAGGCAAAAACAACAACATTCTACTAGATAAATATGAGAATATTTAAAATAACACTAGCATTAGTACTCCTCCCACTTGTATCACAAGCTTTTGAATTATCTGATATAAATAAAGCTTTTAATGATAGCTCACTCACAGCAAGGACAATTCAAATAATACTCCTGACAGGGGTGATATCAATAGCGCCTGCTATTCTGATAATGATGACATCCTTTGTAAGAATAATAATAGTTATGTC
>JAUIKA010000072.1 GCA_030430995.1 Alphaproteobacteria bacterium | reverse complement strand
CTATTACATCACTTGTTGTAGTAACTAACATAAAGCCTATTGTTAGCATCAGCACTGAAGCAAAAAAAACCTGATTATCTATGTTCTTTATCCAATTATAAAATACTGAAAAGATCTTATCTTTTAACATGGTTTACTATATTAAATATTTTCTTTATCATGATATCATATTACAGTTGTTTAAATAGTTTTAAAAAAAATTCTCCTCTGTGTTCAAAATTTTTAAATTGATCAAAAGATGAGCACATAGGTGACAATAAAATAACTTTATTTTCAGATTTAGATCTTCTCGCATCTTCCAATGCAGACTCAAAAGCTATCTCTATATTAGAATATATAGCATTATTATTAAAAAAACTTGTTATTTTATTTGCATCTTTGCCAAATAAATACGCCTTTTTAACTGGTAATTCTAAATTAACCTCTTCTATATCCTCTTTAAATATACCACCCGCTAACAGATATATTTCATTGCCCTGCAATCTATCTAATCCATAAATAGTAGAATTGGTATTTGTTGCTTTGCTGTCATTATAAAACCTAATATTGTCATAAGAGCCAATATACTCAAGCCTATGTTTCAGCCCTTTAAAAGCATTAATATTATTTATTATATAATCTGTAGGAAGCCCGATTAGCATAGCAACTGTAAAGCTTGAAGCAACTGCTATTGGGGTATGTATATTACTTATAGTATATATATTGTTAGAAAAATAATTATCATAAAGCTTAGAGCCCACTACAGAAACTCCTTTGCTTAAAAAAATGCTATCACTAATTTGTATTATTCCTTCCCCTGATATTCCGAGCTTTGCATCTACAACAGAGGTCCATTTTGTTCTATTTAATATACTCAATTTAGATTTCTTATATTCATTATAAGAGCTGTATCTATCCATATGGTCTGGACTTATGTTTAAAACTACGCTTATGTTGTATTGAAGCTTCTTCATAATATCTAACTGATATGAGGACGTTTCTATAACATAACCCTTTTTAGCTTTAGACACATCTAATGCTGCCATTCCTATATTACCACAGCAGCCAAAACCATATGGAGCAAGAATATTTGCTATCATTGCTGTTGTAGTACTTTTTCCATTTGTACCTGTAATTCCTATGTAAGTTAAATCTTCATCTTCCATATATAACAGGTCTAAATCTGAAATTATTGGAATATTTTCTCTCTCAGATATCTCTACCAGCTTATGCCTCTTAGGGTAATAAAGAGGAACGCCAGGGCTTACTACTATATAGTCAAGCCCACTCCATTGAGATACATCTTTATATAACGGATGAAATATTGCTTTTTCCTTATCATCATCTGCAGATATCACTGTTTTTGCGCAACCAGAAAGGGCTTTAATACAGCTTTTTCCTGTAACACCAAGGCCATAAACGCCAAAGCTCTTACCCCTTTGTTTTAACAAATTTCTCATAAATTATCATTTTAAATCTAATTTACCATATTTGATTAGCGCCAATGCAGTAGCGAGCGTTGCAAAACCAACAACTATTGCAGTTAACATAAGTACCTGAGGAAGCGGTGAGCTGTATAATTCAGCAGCAGCGCCTTTTAGAACTATAGGGCATTTCCCTTCATTCACTTTACCGAGAGCTAGAAAAAAAATAATAGCTGAATTCTGCGCTATGCTAAGGCCTATAATTCTTTTGAATAAGGCTTTTTCAGAGCATAATATTATATATACGCCAGATAGAAATATATGGCATGGTAACAAGAAAATGTAATTATTCATCAGTTTTATCTAAATTAAAAAATACATTATATATATATAGCATCACAGCAAAAACTACTATGCCAACAGCTAGCTCTACAATAGCAATTCCATATTGCTGCCCACTGCTCCCTAAAGCTGAATATGCAAGATATGAACCACCTTTTATTATAGTAATTATGCCTACAGATATATAAATTAATAGCCCTGATGTTGCAATAAAGATTAAGGATTCTTGCTTATATAATCTTTTATTTTGCGCAAGCTCATATGCTATATTAGCTACAGCCAGAATGCTCCCTGCCTGGAAGCCTCCACCAGGTGATATCTCCCCATTAAACTGAACATAAAGCCCATACAGGATTATATATGGCAATAGAAAACTCACTGTTACATTAAATATCAGGCTATTTTTCATCTCCTAGCTTTTTAATTAAATATATGCAAATACAAGCTATAAATATAACAGATGTTTCAAATAAAGTATCTAGCCCACGGTAACTTGCAAGCACAGCAGCTACCGTCTCTGGTATTTTAATATCAGAATATGTATTTTCTATGTAATATTTGCTCACTCCTTTATGCAGCATGGTATCAGAGCTTCCATAATCAAACATCCCCCAGCAAATATAGGATATCATGATAAATATAAGTAAAAGTAGCAAAAAGTAATATTTATTATGCTTAAGCTGCTGCTCTTTTATGCCTTTAGAGGCAAATATTAACACAGCCGTAGAAAGTGCACTCCCCAGCGCTGCTTCTGTTAATGCAACATCCGGAGCATCCATAAATAAATATAGTAAGCAAGACATCACCCCTATTAAAGAAAGATATAAAACTATATGTAAAGGCTTACTCTCTTTAATAAGACCTAATATCAAAAGACTATATGCAACAGATATAATAGATAGCATATTACTTAACTACTCTCTTCTTCAAATTTATGCTTACTAGCTAAAAGATATGTATTAGTGGGTGATATAAACAGCATAAAAGGCACTAATATAAGCAGTTTAAAACATAACGAACTAAGAGATATTGAGATTATAATAAGAGGAATGCCAAAACTCTCCGCTACGCCCGCTGCATGTAATTTATTATAGAAATCTTTATATCTACAAAGGCCAATAATAGAGACAGCACAAAAAAATAAACCCACAAGCCCCAATAGAGCAGATAAAACATTTAACATTTATATAGATACGTTATAAAATGGTAACCAATTATGATGGTATAAAAAAATATGATTATTGTAAACTCTAAGCAGTTTCCTATAGGCACAAAAATTAAAGATATATTAAAAGAGCTTAGCATAAAAGATGTAGTTTTAGTAGAAAAAGATGGAGCTCTGTTAGATATAACCGCAGATATCACAGAAGGCGGAGAGCTTACTATGATTTCTTCAAAAGACCCAAAAGCTCTGG
Organism: Alphaproteobacteria bacterium; assembly: GCA_030430995.1. Taxonomy (GTDB): domain Bacteria; phylum Pseudomonadota; class Alphaproteobacteria; order Rickettsiales; family Rickettsiaceae; genus JAUIKA01. The sequence goes on along the minus strand of JAUIKA010000072.1, from coordinate 2,466 downwards.
AAACATTAAGGCATGATGCAGCACATATATTAGCTCAAGCTTTAACAGAGCTATGCCCAGATGTAAAACTTGCCATAGGGCCCGTAATAGAAGATGGCTTCTATTACGACTTTGAATCCGCCAGAGTCTTCACTGAAGAAGATTTCAATGAGATTGAGAAAAAAATGAAAGAGATAGTTGCAAGGAAGCTACAGATCACAAAAGAGATATGGCCAAGAGAAAAAGCACTTGATTATTTTAAAGCAGATAAAGAAATATATAAATATGAGATCTTCTCAAATATAGAAGCAGAATCTATTACCATCTATAAACAAGGTGACTTCTTAGACCCATGCCGTGGGCCACATTTTCCACATACAGGATATTTAAAACATTTTAAACTAACCAAAATAGCAGGAGCTTATTTTAAAGGAGACAGCAATAGACCAATGCTACAAAGAATATATGGCACTGCTTGGCTCACAAAAGAAAGTTTAAATGAATATCTATTTTTTATAGAAGAGGCAAAAAAAAGAGACCATAGGAAACTAGGGAAAGAATTAGAATTATTCCATCTACAAGAAGAAGCGCAAGGCATGGTTTTCTGGCACCCTAAGGGCTGGGCTATATATAGGGCATTGCAAGAGTACATAAGAAGGAAACTGAATAAAAATGGATATCAAGAGGTAAATACACCCATAATTGTAAATAAAGAGCTATGGGAAAAGTCAGGGCATTATGAAACATTTAAAGAAAATATGTTTTTCTTTAAAGAAGAAGGCAAAAAAGAAAAAATCTTGGCTGTAAAGCCAATGAACTGCCCTTGCCATTTGCAGATATTTAACCAGAGTATAAAAAGCTATAAAGACTTGCCTATTAGAATGGCTGAATTTGGCAGCTGCCACAGAAATGAGCCTTCAGGGTCCTTACATGGCCTGATGAGGGTTAGAGGTTTCACGCAGGATGACGCACATATATTCTGCACGGAAGGCCAAATAACTGGGGAGACCATAAAATTCTGTAATCTCCTCTCTGAGGTATATAAAGACTTCGGGTTTACTGATGTATTGGTTAAATTTTCAGATCGCCCATCTGTCAGGGCAGGAAGTGATGAAGTCTGGGATAAAGCAGAAGGGGCGCTGCTTGATGCTATAAAAAGCACAAATCTAACATACTGCCTAAACCCAGGCGAAGGTGCTTTTTATGGCCCTAAATTAGAATTTGTGTTAATAGATGCATTAAAACGGCATTGGCAGTGCGGAACCCTACAGGTAGACTTTATAATGCCACAACGCCTTGATGCAAATTATATAGACAGCCAAGGCAACAAACAGAGACCTGTTATGCTGCATAGAGCAATATTAGGCTCTTTTGAAAGATTTATAGGAATATTAATAGAACAATATGCAGGGAAATTCCCTATATGGCTCTGCCCTGTGCAGGTTGTTGTTCTGACCATAGTAAATGAGGTAGATGAATATGCATGCGCTGTATATAAAAAGCTTCTAGATGCTTCTGTAAGAGTAGAAAAAGATCTATCACCTTCTAAAATAGGTTATAAAATACGATATTGGTCATCTCAGAAAACTCCTATTATTGTAGTATTAGGCAATGCTGAAAAAAGCAATGGCACTATTAATGTAAGGGGTATGGAGGATATAACAGATATAGATAAATTAATTGACCATATCAAAATAAATCAAAAATAAGCTAGCTTAATTAGCCAATATGCAGTTATCATTAAGTAGCAATTATTAAATAATATATTAAAAAATGGTAAATATTGCATCATTAAAAAAGAATTTCTTATTCATCCCAATAGGTGGATGTAATGAGATAGGAATGAATTTAAATTTGTATCACTATAATTCAGAAATGATTATAGTAGACTGCGGTAGCGGTTTTGCGGATGATTCATTACCAGGAGTAGAAATGTTAGTCCCTGACTATAATTTTCTTACAAAACATAAAAATAATATATCTGCTATAGTACTTACCCATGCTCATGAAGACCATGTGGGAGCTATGCCATACATATGGCCAGAGTTGAAATGCGATATATATGCTACTAAATTCACAGCAAGATTCCTTATGCATAAATTTAGAGAGTTCAACATAGACCCTTTAGATAAATTAAAAATAGTAAAGGACAGTAGTGAATTCAGCATTGGAAGTTTTGATATCAAACCAATAGCACTTACTCATTCTGCCCCAGAAATGAGGGCTCTTTTTATAAAAACTCCACAAGCGAATGTACTTCATACAGGTGACTGGAAATTAGATAAAGACCCGTTAGTAGGGCCAGAGTCAGATATAGAAACATTAAAAGAAATAGAGAATACTACAGCTATGATGTGTGACTCCACTAATATATTCTCTAAAGGAAGCTCTGACTCTGAAGGAGATGTTAAAACAAGTTTGATAGAGCTTACTTCCGGCTGCAAAGGGCTTGCAGTAATTACTACATTTGCTTCTAATATAGCGAGG
>JAUIKA010000071.1 GCA_030430995.1 Alphaproteobacteria bacterium | reverse complement strand
ATTTGCTATATCAGTTTTAATATTGTGATGCTCTACTCTAGATTTTGAATGAATATTATTCAGCAAGCTCTTGTCTACTGTAGGCAAGTTGCCATTCTGCGTTTTTATAAAGTCTACATCAGCGAATGCGTAGCTATATGTTAAAAATATAAGTGGTATTAATAGTACTATTCTGAGTTCCATTTTTTTGTAAGTGTCTTTATTTCTTTTTCAACAATATTATTCACCACTTCTGGTAAATATTTATTTATCCAATGCGTTAAATAAGGCTTCATTGCTTTAATCATAAGGGCTTCTAATTGTTCCTGAGAAATATATTTTAACATACTGTAATTATGCACTACCTGGTTTAAATGCCTAATAGCAGCATCCACAGCATTTTTTGATTTATCAGAAATAATATCAGTAGCCTCTTCAGCTTCTTCCTCCCGCCCATTTTCTACTTGTTGCGGCATCTTCTCTTCCACAGAAGGTAATTTTACTTCTTCCTCCTTTAAATCTCTATTATCCTGAAGGTTGCTATGTTTTTTCACAGCTTGCTCTATGGAGTTAAGAATATCATGTATCCCCCCCTCTTCATTTTTAGAATTCTCTTCGCTGTCTTCATCTTCTGTATCATTTGTATTATCTTCTATTTCCTCTTCATCATTAGATAATCCATCTATTACTTTGTCTAAAGCATTTATTGTAGCATCTTCTGATGCATCTGGTTCTTCAGGGGTTATGTTACTATTTTTAGCGCTTGAGCTACTATCTCCACGTAAAGCATCTGCCATAGATTTTGCAGATTGACTAATATCAACTTTTTTAGATGTCTCTTCTGCGCTATTAGTTTTCATCATATCTTGTATAGATTTTAATATATCTTCTTGCATAATATTATATTTTTTATAATCCGATTATTTTAAGTTTTACTTTCTGAAATTCATATCTTGGGTCAAAATCTGCTAATACTCCTAGTTCCGTTAATGAATTTTTACCAAGTAATAGTTTTGCCTGATAATATATTGAAAAATATTCTATTTTAGCTTTTATTAATTTTAGCTTTGCTTGGTATAGCTTATGCTCTGTCTCTAATACTTTTAGAAAATCTTGTGAACCAAGCTTGTACTCTTTTTCTGTTACATCACGTAATAGTTCAGTGGCCTCTACAGCATCCTGAGCGCTATTCCATGCTTCTACAGAAGTTTTATATTTTTCCCATATATTTTTAGCAGTTAGCTGTGCTGTCTTGATAATATACTCTCTATTGACAGCTGCTTCACGCATCTCTAATTTTGCTTTTCTAATCTCAGAATAAGATCCGCTATTAGTTGGCACCAAGGGCACTTCTATTACAATTTCTGTTGAGAAGCCATTTTTCTTAGGACCCATGAAAGAATCTTTTCCATGGTTTCTATAAATCTCTGATTCTAAATATGCCCTAGGTAAAATTTTCGAGGCATTATTCCATATATTTGCTTTGCTCATTTGTAGAGCTGCTTCTGCATGTGCTACTTCCAGGCTATTTTGTAAAAACAGGTTTTTATATTCTTCTGCATTTACCTTTAATTTTGCTTCATTTAAGCTTTGCAGCTCTAGCAGTTCTGGCTCCACGCCAAATTGCTTTTTAAAACTCCCCTTTTTTTCTTGTAGCTCAGAATAATATTTTAGTTTCTGGTATTTGGCATATGTCATTTCACTTTTTGCGCTTACAACTTCAGATTTAGTAAGGGAGCCTAAATCATATAATTTTTGTGAGTAGTTATAGTGATTTTGAGCAAATTTTAATGTAGCCTCGCTTGCTTTATAGCTTTCTTGTGCTGCATATGTTTCTAAGAATAACTCTAAATCTTTTACTAATAAGTCATGCGCCTTTAGAAAAAGCTCTATTTCTGAGTAATAGGCAAAGTTTTTTGCGTGTTTTAAAGCTGCTATTCCACCGCCGCTGCTGAATATCTCTTGTTTGAATACAATTCCATCTCTTCTAGAAAAAGGTTGGTAATCTCCTTTACTGCTGTCCAGGCTAGCCCTACTTCTTAAACTAACTTCAGGAACAAAATGCCTTGCTAAGCTTGAAGGAAAGCTCTCTATATTTTTTAGATATGCTATTTTTAATTTTGTAAAACCGCTATCGTTTTTATATGCTAACTTCAGAGCTTCCTCTGGTAATATTGCATTTGCTGCACTATATATAAAGATTAATAATGTAATGACCTTATACCGCATAAATAATATTTTTGTTCTAAGGTATATAATCTAGGTTTTTTCTTTAAAAGTCAAATGATATAGTGATTGGGATATGGTCTGATGGTTTTTCTATTGCTCTATATTGCTTTAGCATATCACATTTAGAAAAGTAAGATGTTAAAGAGGCAGAAGAGAGCATAAAGTCTATCCTTAAGCCATTATTTCTTTTAAAGGCCCCTGCCCTATAATCCCACCAACTATATTCTTCTTTTGATGGGTTAGAAGTTCTATATAGATCTATAAGCCCCAAACCTAAAAGCTTTCTGAACAAAGCTCTTTCTTTTGCTGTGCCACATGTTTGCTGGAATGTTTTTATATGGTCATATGAATCTATAGGCATAGGAGTAACATTAAAGTCACCCGCTATGAATACGGGCTCATCTAAAATTGTTCGGATATATTCATATAAAGCATCATAATATGCTATTTTTTTTAGATATTTATCACTTCCTATATCACCTCCATTTGGTATATATAGGTTGATTATTCTTAATATGCCATTTTTAGTAGGTATTCTTCCTTCAATAAACCTCGCTTCATCAGGCAGCGCGTTGGCAGGGAATGTGGTGCATATGTCTTCCATAGGCTCCTTGCTTAAAATAGCAACCCCGTTATAAGATTTCTGCCCGTGTATATAGCAATTATAGCTAGGAAATAGATCAATGGGAAATAAATGGTCCTGAGATTTTGTCTCTTGAAGCATTAAGACGTCTGGGTCATAACCATGTATAAATTTACTTACCCCATCAACGCGTGCAGAGACAGAATTAACATTCCAAGATGCTATTTTCATTACTTATCTTTATCTGTTTCATCAGAGCTAGATTGCCTAAAAGCTTTCAGGCCCTTGCCAAGTTCAGACATAACCTTAGTTAGCCTACCTGGCCCAAACAGTATAAGCACTATAAATAATATAATAAGAAGTTGCCCTATCCCTATGCTCATAAGTTGTTACCTTAATGTTTTCACCATTTTTTGTTTTTTGTCATCCCAAGTAAAACATGTAGTGATGATTTTAGTTTCTCGTACTATTATATTCCCATTTGGGAGCTGGGCTACATCCTTTCCGTCTTTTAAAGATTCATTAATAATATCTGATGCTTTGCATAAATATTGAACATTGTTCATTACATTATTTTCTTTTTTATCTTCACTATTGTCTATTGTGGCCATAATACTTAAATTTTAAACTGATTTAATATCTATATTATTACAATATTTGTACATATTATCAAGGGTAATTTACTTAAAGCTAAGCTTGTTTCAATAGATTAAGCATATGTATTGTTGTTATATATAAGCTATCAATAGGCATTCGAATAATATTAATTACTTTAAATATTAATTAAGTAAAAATTAGTTTACTTTAATATATTGCCTGGCGTATACTAAAATTATGTATATATGAAAAGAGGTGGTTATGACAGGTGATAAGAATAAAGCGTGGAATATAGTAGCAAATAAAGGGGGCGGGGGTTATGGTCTAGACCTAGGAGATAACACTAAGATAAATAATAACAAAGAAAAAGTATATCTGCAGCTCACTAAATGGATGTTGGATAATTACTCAAATAATATAGATATATACAAAAATATAGGCACATCTCAAGCAGTAGGGAATGCTATAGATGGTAATGATCAAAGCAAAACAAAACAAGCTGATAGAAATGAGTTTCTATTAGGCATAACTCCAATAGAAGATATATTGAGAAAAAGCTATGATAACTCTTTTAATCCGGTTAGTAATACAAAAGAATATATAAATAGCAATAGAAGATTTGGCCAAGATGGGTTAGAGAAATTGTCATTGAAAGAACGATATGCTAAATTGGAAAATGCTTTATATCAAAGCAATAATATAAATAGAAATCACACCCTTAAAGAGATAAAACAACAAATTGCTGAGACTATGTATTTGGGGCTAAAAATAGAACCCAAGAAAGACAAAACAGTTAGTTTAACAGAGATAAAAGAGAAAATAGCAGAAGCAAATAAAACACCTGATCATCTAAAGGGTATGGATAAAAAAGTTGAAGATATATCTCAATATACTACAAATGATTCAGAAAAACTCAATTTAGAATCTATTCCCGAATACCAAACAAATGGTATAAAAAATCATCTGAGAGAGGCTATAAAGAAAGCTGAACTTGATTCTATTCCTGAAGTTAAAACTAGAACAAATTCCATAGATAGAAATTTTGATTCATTAGATGAGTATATAAAAAACACAAAGCCAGATTATACCTATGACAGAGAAAATAGTAAGGTAAAAAAAACAGCGGAAAAAAAACCTATATATGAATCAGAGAATATTCAAGTTAAACAGGGTCCTCAGGTTAAAAATGAAGATGTGCAAAAGTTATCACAGGCATATGAAGGGTATATAGCAGAACTAGAGGAAGAAATAAAAGGTATAAAAGTAGGAATAGAAAAAGAATTAGCTGATAGATCTGAAGAATTAAAGGATAGTATAGAAAAGGAATATAAAGGTAAATATAACGCAATACATAATAAACTAACAACGGAAGCATTAAAAGCTAATAACGCAAAATATACAATTCAGAAAGATTTAGAGAGGGAAATACAAGATAATAAAAGTTTAAAAGATGATATTAAGACGAGAGATTCCCATCTGCAAGAGCAAAATGACATCTTAGAGAAAAATGCCATATTCATAAAAGAATTACAAGAGGCTAATGAGAAATATAAGAGTTTGTCTGTTACAAAAGAAAAATATGAAGAACTGAAAGACAAATACAATCAAATTGAGAGAGATAAAGATGCACTAGCTCAGCAATTAGTATATGAGCAGAAATTAAAGGATCAGTTTAAGGCAAAAGTTATTGAAAATGAAGAGAGGGATAATAGCCTTAATGAGAGAGAAGAAGAGCTAAATAGTAAAGCTAATAGCTTAGAAAAACAAAGAGATGGTTTAGAAGCTGAATTCACGAATAAAGAAAATGGCTATCAGAGTAAAATACATGGTTTAGAAAAAGAAATAGAAAAAAATAAACAAGTAATAAAGGAAGAGAGTGAATCCAAACAGAGTGTGCAGGATGCATTAGAACTAGAAAAGCAAAATAGAAAAAGGTTATTAAATCAATTGAATAATCAATTATCTAAAAATGAAGAGAGTGAAAAACATCTAAATAACGTAATTAATAAAAAAAATGAAGAGCTGAAAAATGCATCAGAATTATTGAACGCAGAAATTAGTAATAGAGAAAATAAAATTCAAGAAGGGCTATATGAGAAAGAAAAAGAATTAAATAATAAAAATGAAACAATCAAAGACCTAGAGGCATCAAACTCATCTAAAGTTTCATTAGCCGTTTCATTAATTCTTAACTTCAATTCATGCGCATAAGTAGTTGATATACTCTTCACTCTTAAGATAGCCGCTACAAAATCAAATTCATTTTTTTTAAATGTGCTAGAAC
>JAUIKA010000070.1 GCA_030430995.1 Alphaproteobacteria bacterium | reverse complement strand
ATAGACCTGTTAAACTATCTAACTTATCTACAAGGGCAAGAAGCCCGCTATGATACTGAGTTGTTATAAGATTTGATATCCCCTCTCCTTTCTTTTTATAATAATATCCACCCATTATACCCTGCAGCTCTGGAAATTCATCTACCATATAACTTGCAAGGTCATTTTTATAAATATGCGCAGCCTCTATCACCTCTTTTGGCATGTTTAGCAGAGCTGCAAGCTTAGATACCCTTTTTGTTTTATCCAGCACTGAGCCTAATTTATTATGGAATATTATATTGCCTAGCTTTTCATGATAATAGTCAGTACCCCTGCCCATATCTGTTTTATAAAAATACATAGCATCACTCAACCTTGCTTGAAGAACTTTTTCATTTCCATATGTTATATGCTGTGAATTTTCAGGGGAATTAGCTACAAATGCAAAATATTGTTTATCATCAGACATGAAGTATTTCTGGTGGCTTTTCATAGCAGTTTCTAATACTTCTTTCGGTAAATCCACAAATTCTTCTGATATTTTACCCTTGCAAACATGCGGATATTCTACAAGCCCTACCACTTCTGTAAGTAGCTTTTTATCTATCTTTATATTATGCCTTTCTATGCCCTTTGTAATTATTGCTTCTCTCTCCTGCTGAAGCACTATTACCATATTATCTTTCAACTGCTGTATATAATCATACCAAGAGGTAATACTAAGCTTCTTACAGTCAGATATAAATTTATGCCCGAAGGTATAATTATTTGTTTTTAGATGATGGAAATTAAAATCTAATATTTCCCCCGAATATATACATAATATATTCTTCAAAGGCCTAACCCATGAGAGGTTTTCATAACTTGCCCAATGCATTGATTTAGGCCATGTATAGCTAGAGATTATCTCTGGCATAACTCTCTTCAACAAAATTTCGGAGTCTATTTCTTCTTCTGCTTGTATATATACATAATATTCTCCCTTCTCTGTTAAGCCCTCTGCTGAGATGTTATTTTTCTTACAAAACCCTTCTATTTGCTTTATAGGACTACCAATCTTAGGGCCTTTTATCTCTTTTGCTGGCTTATGCACCAGAGGGGCTATTCCATTCACATAAAATGTCACCCTGCATGGGCCTGTGTATACTGAGCATTCTTTGAAAGATATATTTAGGGCCCTTAGTTGCTTCTCTATTTCTATCCTATAATGTTTTTCTGCTTTTACCTGCATTAAAGCAGGAATCTCTTCACTATATAATTCTAATATTAAATCTCTATTCATCATGTTGTTATCCATTTTTGGCAGCATAATCTTGTTATGTTTCTTACTCTAGCTATATATCCCTCTCTTTCAGTAACGCTTATAACACCTCTGGCATCCAAAAGGTTAAATATATGGCTAGCTTTTATACAAAATTCATATGCTACTAGTGGCAAATCTTCTTCCACTAACTCTACTGCCTGTTTCTCTGCTTGCTGAAATTCCAATAATAATATAGATGTATCAGCTTTATTTAACTGAAATTCAGATGCTTGTTTTTCTAAAGGAAAATCTATCTCTGAATATTTACATTCTTTATTCCATAATATATCTGCAAATTTATCTTTCCCTTGCACATACATAGCTATTCTTTCAAGGCCATATGTAAATTCTACTGGAACAGGCCTTATCGGTATGCCTGCTATTTGCTGCATATATGTAAATTGCGCAATTTCCATACCATTGCACCATACCTCCCAACCAAGGCCAGATGCACCTAAGGTGGGTGATTTCCAGTCATCCTCTACAAATCTTATATCATTTTCTTTTTTGCTTAGCCCAATGGCTTCTAAGCTTTCTAAAAATAACTCCTGTGAATTCTCTGGGCTAGGTTTTAAAATAACTTGAAATTGATAGTATCTACTAAGTCTATTAGGATGAATGCCAAACCTACTATCGGTTGGCCTTCTAGAAGGCTGCACATAGGCAACATTCCAGGGGTTATTGCTCAGAGCATATATAACCGTTGCAGGGTGAAACGTACCCGCGCCCATTTGCATATCATATGGCTGTAGTAATATACACCCCTTTTCAGACCAATAATGTTGCAGTTTTAATATTATGTCTTGGAAACTAAGCATCAGCTTTTTTTATGTAAATACTACTTTATATATAAAGAAAAAACAAGATGCTGTAAGCTATATAATGACCTACTTTTTTATTAAGTCTGGCCTCATCACTCTTGTTATTTCCTTGCCCCTCTCTTTCCTCCAAGATGCTATTTCTTTATGGTTACCACATCTTAAAACTTCTGGCACTTTAATATTATTCCAGTTATACGGCCTTGTATATAGTGGATGCTGCAAAGCTTTGCCTGTTTCGGATTCAGAAAATGACTCTCCTTCAAGAGACTCCGAATTGCTAATCACTCCATCTATCCTCCTGATGCATGCATCCATAAATGTTATTGCTGCTATCTCTCCACCAGATAAGATATAATCCCCTATACTAATTTCTTTTATGTTGTAATAATCTATAACTCTCTGATCTATACCTTCGAATCTGCCACATATTAATATAATAGCTTTTGTTACCTGCGAGTGATTATTTACTATAGATTGTGTTAGCGGTTTACCCCTAGGGGAAAAATATATGATTTCTTCAGAATTATATTGGGTTTTAGCGAATTCTATTGCCCCTGAAAGCGTATCTGGCCTCATGACCATACCAGCACCGCCACCATAAGGAATAGAATCCACAGATTTATGCTTACCATAACCAAAATTTTTTATATCTACAACTTCAAAAGACCACATCCCTTTCTCCATAGCCTTTCCTGCAAGGGAATGCTGCAAAGGCCCTGGAATCATTTCAGGGAACATAGATAATACTATAAATTTCATATTCAGCTTATTTTTTTGGAATATCAATTCCACCATTACTCCAAGGGTTACATTTAAGAATGCGAATAATCGTAAAATACAATGCCCTAATAACGCCCATATTTCTAAAGCATATCAATGCATATTCAGAGCATGTCGGGTGAAATTTGCATGAAGATGGCAACAAAGGTGAAATAAAATATCTATATATTTTAATAAAAGCAATAGCTATATGTTTCATATTTTTATTATTCTTTCCAAATATCTTGCAATAAAAGAGATTATATTGATTATTAAGTAATATACACTCGCAGCAATTAGCATTGGAGTCATATATTCATATCTTTGCCCTGCAATTAATTGAGCATTCCTCATAATATCTTGCCCACCTAAAAATGATATTATTGCAGATTCTTTAATTAAATTGATTAGCTCATTTACTAGTGACGGAAAAATATTTCTAAAAGCCTGCGGTAATACTATATCTTTTATAGTTGAAAATTTTGATATTCCAATAGCCTTTGCCGCTTCAATCTGCCCGTTTTCTACAGACTCTATGCCAGAGCGTAATATTTCAGAAAGATATGCAGCTGAATTGAGCCCAAAAGCTAAACCACCAGCAATAAACATATTGGGGCGCACTCCTAATGCCTGAGGCACTACATAATATGCTATATATAGCTGTATTAAAAGAGGCGTACCCCTGAAGATAGATACATATATCTTACTCAATGCTTTAATTTTGCTGTAATTTATAAAAGAAAGTATAAGGCTAAAGCATATACCTATAATAATTCCGCATATACTATATAATAATGTTATTTTTATACCCTCCATTATAAAAAAAGATATTTGTAGTATTTCTTCCATTATATGAGCTAGTTATTATATAATATATTATATTATCGTAAGTTGTTTATATGAAACAAAAATTTTTCATTATTAAAATTTTATTATGTTGTTTCTTTGGAAATATTTACGCAGAAAATACTAATAACAATATAGAAACAAGAGGCATTGAGTTAAATATATTTAATTTAATGAGGAAGAAGCAATGGGATATAGCTCTACTAGAATCTAAAGATAACCCTGTATTACATAAGCTTGTCCTATCTCAAAAACTTATAGACAGAGAGTACTGCGGAAATACATTTGCAGAAGTTCAAAATTTTATAGAACAAAACCCGAATTGGACTCAGATACGGTCTTTAAAAAGAAGCAGAGAATCCCTTTTACTAAAATCTAATGAAAAATTTGCATTTGATTGGTTCTTGAATTCTTCTACTATCTCCCCTGAAGGATACGCACATTATGCTGACCTAGCGTCAGAATTTGCAGATGAAGAAATAAAACATGAAATAATAAGGAAATGTTGGCATAGAGGTGCTTTTGATGAAAATGGTTTCAAAAAATATTTACACCATAAATATCTAACACCTATAGACCACTTTAAAAGATTAGATAGAATACTTATAGATAAAGATTTTGATAAAGAACAAGCTGAAATATTAATAACAAAAATTGCTAAAGAAAAAAAGCGCAGCATGCAAATACGCATGCTAGCATTGACAGAAAAATCTGATGCTATAAAAAAATTCAAAACACTTTCTAAAACACAGCAGCTTGACTCTAGGAATCTTCTAGCGCAAGTAATAGGGCATGGAAAGGCAGAACATAGCAACTATTTAGCTGAGCTAATGGCGCTAACAGAGAAAGACTCTAGTGAGTATAGCATATGGGCTAAATATAGAATAATTTATACAAGGGAGCTTTTAAAACATAATCAACACTACTTAGCTTATAGAATTATTGCTAAATCATCTAAACTCGCTGAAGCGAATTTAGTTTTTGAATCCCAGTGGCTTGCAGGCTATATAGCTTTAAAATATAAAAGGAATCCCAAATTAGCTTTGCAGCATTTTAACTATATGCGCTCCATTGCAGGAAGGGCAGTATTAATCTCTAAAGCAGATTATTGGATAGCAAGAGCCTATAAAGCGATGGGTAATGCAGAAAGCGCAAAAAACTTTTTTCAAAAAGCAGCAAAGAAACCATGTACTTTTTATGGGCAAATAGCGCTTGTAGAATTGAAGCAAGATTTTTCTTTAGATAATGATTTAGCAAGCCCAGATATTTCTGCTGCAGAATCTTTATATCTAATAAAAACAGCTAAGATCTTTTTAGATAATAATTACCCACAATTAGCGATATTATTTGCTAACCATGCTATTGCTAGGCAAAAAAACCCTAATGTTATATCTGGTATATTGAAATACATATCTATGTATACAAAAGACTATGGAGTAATTGTTGAAATTGCCAAAGCCGCTGCTGCTAAAGGTGTTATTATACCGGAATTATCCTTTCCAAGACCATATGACTTAAAAAATATATATGTTCCAGAAAGCTTAGTTTATAGCGTTATCAGACAAGAATCATCTTTTAATGTGTCAGCATATGACCCAAATGCAGATGATGCTGGCTTAATGCAAATAATACCAGCAACTGGCAGCAAAATAGCTAAATCGCTGAATATAAAATTTGATAAAAATAAGCTAATCACAGACCCATTATATAATATTAAATTCGGCAGCTATCATTTATATGAATGGCTCAAATATTATAATGGCTCTTTACCTATGGCTATAGCTAGTTATAACGCTGGTAGCAATAGAGTTAATAAATGGGTACAATGGTATGGAGACCCAAGAAAATGTAAAAATATTGAGTCTGTAATAAATTGGCTAGAAATGATAACATTCCCAGGCACAAGGGGGCATACGCAAAGAATCTTAGAGAATCTTGTTATATATCAATCCTTTAACAAAAAAATATCTTATAAAGATATTAAAAATAAT
>JAUIKA010000069.1 GCA_030430995.1 Alphaproteobacteria bacterium | reverse complement strand
GCTTTATGTAATGCAAAATTAGGTAAAGACTATATAGCTGAATATTCATTTTCACAATATATTGGTAATGCTACTTATGTTACTTGTAAAAACAATGTTAAAAAAGGAGATCTATTATTTAGCATAGACCAAAGTTTTTATTCTGACAATAAAACTGCTGCTATGCATAATATGCATATGAAAAAACAGAATATGGATAGTAAGCTTGCGTTAAAAGGCAATAGCTATTCTTCTGAAGTAGAAATCAAGAAAGCTAAGACGGAGTTTTATAAAGCAAAGTCAGATTATGAAAAAGCATGTATAGACTATAATAATAATGTTATATATGCAGCTGAAGATGGTTATATAACTTCTTCTCCATATAAGGTAGGAGACATAATAAAATCAGGTGAATATCTATTTTCATTCCTTCCAAAAGATGCAGAATATAGACTCAAACTAAAATTACCTCTGAATATTAATTTGGGTGCTGATTCTTATATTATATATAACAAAGAGAAAGCGAATATATGTTATGGCCCTGTCAACTCATATGGGCAAGATGGATTTATCCTTGCATATGTAGATATAAATCAAAAATGTATAAATAATAGCTATGCTAATGTAGAAGTTTATACAGAACAAAAGCAAGGGTTTTTAGTACCAGAAAATGCTATTTTATATTCTAACTCAGGTAACACTGTGTTTATGTTAGAAGGAAATAAAGCTATAGAGAAAAGAGTATCATTAGGGAAAGCAAGCTATGGTGGTTATATAGAAATAATATCTGAATCCTTAAAAGAAGGAGATATTATAATAATTTCAGGAGTTGCAAAATTAAAAGATAAAAAAGAAGTAAAAAGTCTATAATGAATTTTTTTTTAAGAAGGCCAGTACTTGCCATAGTTATTAATATTTTTATTGCTATCATAGGGCTAATTTCATTAAAGAATATAGAAATAAGGGATAAGCCAGATATTTCTATTCCTGTTATATCTGTTGAAGCTTACTTAAATAGCGGAGATGCAGAATTTATGGATATAACCGTAGCCAGCACTCTAGAAGAAGAAATGCGCAGCATTGCAGGCTTAGAGAATATAGAAACTGAGTCCGGCAATAATTATGCTAATATAAAACTTACTTTTAAAATTAATACTAACTTAGATTTAGCGCTGGATGATGTAAAGACCAAAGTGCTAGCAGCGATGCAAAAAATGCCTTCAGGAATGAAAATGCCAAAAGTATCTAAGATGAATTTTGCTGACCACCCCTCTATCTGGATTGCTGCATATAGTGATAAAATGAATGTTGTAGAGATAGGTGATATTATAAAAGAAGATATAGTACCCGATATTGAAAAACTACATTTAGTTGGCGGGGTAGTTATAAGTGGAGCGAAATATACAAATTTATTTATAGAGCCGAATCTACAGCAAATGTATATTTATAAGATATCACCTTTGCAGATAAGAAGAGCCATAAAAAGCTATGTGCAAAATACACCATTAGGCATTGCTTATGGAGAAACTACAAATTATATAATAAAGCTTAATGAGCAGGAAAAAGATGTAGAGTATTTTAATAATATACCAATTGCATTTGTAGGAGAAAGGCAAATAAAGTTACAAGATGTAGCTAAAGTCTATTTTGGCCCTTATAATGACCATTACCAAAGCTTTTATAACTCTAAACCAGCAATAGGTATTGGTATAAAACAAAAATCTTGTACTAATATTCTTGAATTTGCAGATGAGGTAAAAAAAGAAGTGAAATCCTTAAAATTACCAGAGCATATGCATCTTGAAATAGCATATGATGGCTCTATACCTATAAAGAGTGCATTAAATAATGTAATTCGTTCTATAATAGAATCTATAGTATTTGTAGTAATAGTAATATATCTATTCCTAGGTAATGTAAGAATTACATTGATAAATTTTATTACTATACCTCTGTCTCTCTTAGGAGCAATTATTCTAATGAAGCTATGTGGATTTTCAATAAATACATTCTCTTTAATGGGAATGATACTTTCTACTGGGTTAGTTGTGGATGACCCAATTGTGATAATAGAAGATATATATAAAAATTTTAAGTCAGGCATGGCGCCATTGCAAGCCGCTACAAAAAGTGGATCTGAGCTTTTTCTTGTTATATTAGCTATGACTAGCTCAACAGCAGCTGTTTTTGTTCCTATAGGGCTTATAGAAGGGTTTATAGGGCAATTATTTATAGAATTTGCATGGAGCCTTTCATTTGCTGTTATATCTTCAGGGGTTGTCTCTATTACTCATTCAGAATAATATAGACAAAACAACAGAACTATATAAAAATTTACTGGCTCAGTTTATTAATAGCAAAAAAGCCTTTATCTTTGCCTCCTTAGTTGCATTATCAGGGATTTATATAGGGTTTAAATATAGCGATAAAGTTCTTTCTCCAGCTGAGGATTTAGGATTTTTTCTTATGGATAATGTAGCACAAACAGGAAGCTCAACTGAGCAAACAGCAAAAGAAATTAAAAAAGCTGAAAATATTCTTAAGAAAGAAAAATATATAAAAAAATATTTTTCATGGGCTAATGGGTCCTATGGATTCACATTTGTATCTTTAGTTGATTACAAAAATAGAAAAGAAAAAGAAGCGCAGGTAAGGCAAAGGCTTAAAAAGGAATTTGATGATAAAACAAATATTAATATATATAGTTTCTCACCAGATGAAATGATGAACTCCACACCAGGAATTATAGAATTTATGTTGCAAACCAGAGGTAGCATAAAAGATCTCACAAATTTCCAAGAAAAAATGGTGAATGCATTATCTGATGATAGCAATTTTGAATATGCATTTGGAAATTTAAAAGCTTCAGCTCCCACTCTTAATTTCTATATAAATAACAATATTACATATAATTATGGGGTTAATATAGAAGAGATAAAATATAATCTTAGCAATATCCTTACTCCTGAAAACTTACTTGCATTTACCAAAGGCAGTAAAGAATATAATTGCTATTTAGGCACTAATAAAGATGATATTAACCCTATATCTGATAGAATCAATTCTATATATGTTAAAAGCTCAAAGGGTGATATGTTGCCATTATCTGGCTTTATAGAAAAACATTATCAATCTTCTATATTGAGATATTTTAGATATAATAATTATAGAATTTCTAAAGTTCAAGTAAAAATAAAAGACGGGGTTAGAACTCAAGACGCTATTCAAAAAATTACAGATCTATTTAATGATTTAAAAGATAAAAAATCAGATATATTAATTCAATTTTCAGGATCAGAAGAAAAAATGAAGGAAATCTTTTCAAGTATGTTATTAGTATTCTCTCTTGCTATTATATTCCTATACTTAGTTCTTTCTGTACAATTTAATAGCTTTATTCTTCCTATCTTTATTTTATTTGCTATTCCTTTTTCTATTTCAGGGGGGCTAATAAGTATACTTATTACCGGCTGTAGTATAAATGCATATACGGGGATAGGGCTGATTACTTTAATAGGCCTTATTACTAAAAACTCAATTATGATAGTAGAAGTGCTGAAGGCAAATAAAGCAAAAATACAGGATTATAAAGAAGCTGTAGTTACCGCAGCGACTGCAAGGTTAAGGCCAATATTAATGACTACATGCACTACCATCATAGGTGCTATGCCTTTATTACTAGTTAGTGGTAGTAATGCACAGTCGTTGCTATCCATCGCTGTAGTAATAATAGGAGGTATAGCTCTAGGGAGTTTGTTTACAATATTTGCAATTCCTTTTGTTTGCTATTACATTAAAATTTAATATATACAGGGCTATTATGTTGCCGAGATACAAAAATCTTTATAGGTTATATATTTTGTGCTAATTTAGAAACAGAATTAAATTAAATAAGTAAATGAAAAAATTTTTAATAGCATCTTTAGCGTTAGCATCATCTACTGCTTTCGCATCAGAATTTTCTTTAGGGCCAAAAATAGGTACCACAGGTGTTGGATTAGAGGGTATATATCATATCAATGAACAATTTGGAATTAGGGTAGGCGCAAGTGGCCTTGCTATTAACAGTAAATTTGATGATAGTTCTTTAAAATATGTAACTGGTAGAAATATTCAAATCAAAGGTCAGGTCAGGGTGCTTAACATACCTGTAGTTTGTGATTGGCACCCTTGGGAATCCGGATTGAGAATTTCTGCAGGTTTAAGTTATAATGGAAACCAAGTTTCTGCTAAATTTAACCCTACTGGATCTATGATTATAGAGAATAATACCTATACAAAAGAAGAAGTAGGTTCAACAAAGGCTACAATCAAATTTGGAAATAGTATAGCGCCTATCATCACCATAGGTTATGATGGAAGTATAACTTCAGATACTGGCCTTAGTTTTAACTGTGAATTTGGTATTATCTATGCAGGCAAACCTAAAATTTCCATCAAAAATACAGGGACAAATACCAGTAAAGAGCTTATATCAGATTTAGAGCGTGATTATAATAAAGCTATAAATAGAGTGAGTAAAGTTATAAAGCTATATCCTGTAATAAATATTGGGGTTCAATATAAGTTTTAGATTATTAGATATATGGCTTAGTTAATGAAAAAGGATTTATAAAAATAATAGGCAAGTTCTATTGTTCATAACATTTTTTAACTTTAGCTATATGTCTATAATAATCTGATTCTTTTTTGGTATATAGCAAAATAGCCTAAGATATTGACAATCAGAGGTATTAAAACGCCCAGTAATGGGCCCCTCTTTCATAATATGTTTATTGGCGCTAGCCTAATGTTAATATATTACGCTGCTAGGCTATGGCATAATAATGCCATAGCTTTTTCTGCATAATAAATGTAAGATCCTCATCCAAATACTCTTTCTAACTCCAGCGCATATGGATCTATTACATCACCACCTACAACTATATATTCCTTTTCTTTAGCTTCTTCTAATCTTTGTTTTTGCTCTTCATTAAAACTTAGTTGATATTTTTTATTCTCTTTCAAACAACTCTGATATATCTCACTAAAAGAGAGATTTTCAGGATCTGTGGGGTTGCTAGAAAAATTCTCAGCTTGCTTTGATAAGCTTTCTATAAAGCTAATAGTTGAAGCTTGATACCAATTTATAGGTGACTCTATTATGCCAGTTATAAAATCTTGCCTATGGGATAATATAGCATCATGAAATTCCTGCTCTATCTTGCTTTTTTCCTCTTGGTTTTTTAATGCCTCTTCTACATTCTCTGCAACCATGGAGTTGTATATATAAGAAAAATTCTTTTCACCTTTTAGCTCTAAAGGGCTATAGCCTTTTTCATATATATGAGACATCATTAATAAAGCATTAAAGTCATCTGCCTCCTTATTAAGGCTATCTATATTGGCAGTAGCATATTTAGAGAAGTCTTTAAAGAAATTACTCCTATTTTGAGCTTCTAGTTTTTCTTTCTGATCTTTTAGCTTTGCGATTTCTGTGCCAGCTAAAGCATTTACTATAAGCGGGTGATAATCATCTGAAAGGCTGCTTCTGATGAGCTTCTCAACTTCCATTTTATTATACCCCTTATAGCCTTCAGCAACTTTTTTTGGCATAGGGTATATTTCAGATGCATCTGAATATATATGAGTATTCAAAAAGCCTTGCATAGCTCTCTCAAAATTTTGCTCCTTACCTTCTTCAGCAGATAATGCAAAATCTTTTACTATATAATCAGCTGAATATTTCTTTATTATCTCTATAACTTTCTTATTTA
>JAUIKA010000068.1 GCA_030430995.1 Alphaproteobacteria bacterium | reverse complement strand
GCTTAGCATATTCCTCCCCTTGAGCTTCTTTATATTTTTTATATATTTCATAGCTTTTATCATCATCAGTTTTACCTAATGTGATTTCATCTATCTTTTGGTCTATTGATGATGCAGTCTCTTCCCCTTCAGTAGTATTGGTAGCTTTTACAATCTTTATAGTTTTAGTGATGTTATTCTTTGTTTCTTTTGTAACATCTATAAAATATTGCTTAATATGTTCAGTGATTTTTTTCTTTCTGGTTTTTACTTGAGTTTCTTCTTCTTCCTCCTCTTTTTTGATTTTTTCTTTTATTTTAGGGGCAAACATGTCCATATATATTCGATTCTTAAAACCAAATTTACTACCAGATTCTAATGTTATTTGCCCATTCACATCACGCCCTAACTTATCGCCTTTAATAGGGCCTTCTATTTTGCCAAGCCCTATAGTAGGTATTATGTCTCTATTGATATCTGAATATTCAAGCTCCAAGTCCATATGGCTAAACTCAAATTTTTTACCTTGCTTTGTTTGCTTTGCCTGGAGGCTTGCCCCGATCCCTAAGGTAAGGCCATCATCATAATCATGTATTTTCTTCACAATTATCCTACCTGCATTTACACTAAGATTGCTCCCTTGGACAAGGCTGCCATTGTTATCATAATATGCATTCGCTATTAGCCCCCCTGCAAGCTCTAGGGTTTCTTTTACTACAACATTAGCTGTATTTCTGCCAATAATTTGAGCAACGCCCTTTGTCCATGCTTTATCTTGATAGCCGAATTTGATACCAGCACCAAAGCTATTGATGCCATCTTTGCCCATGCCGATGCTCATATTCATACCATTAAGTCTTTTCTGCACAATATCTTGTACTGACTCTAAAATCAGATTATTAGCCTTTATATCTACATCTAACCCTTCTATTTTAGCTCCTTTTACATAGCCATTTTTTATATGCAGCTTTAACTTACCAGAAGCTTTGATATAATTATCATTATATTCTTTATTCTTTCCTTCTTGATTTTGATATGATAAACCCATATTCATATCCTTACTATCAAGGCTGAATTCAAGCCCAAAATTCCCACAATCTTGCTCAAATTCACTATTATTATTACTAGATTTAAAATAGAAATTTTCTGCTTCTATATCTACGTCTTTCATTTCTATTTTTACGCCTTCAAATCTTACATCTTTCTCTATAGCAGCCATGATAGTTTCACCACTAATGATGTTATCTACTGCAATCTTGCTTTTCTGTAGACCACTTAGGTTATTGGCATTTGCAAATAAATATAAGCCTCCCTCAACAACCCCTTTTTCCTTCAGATTTGATAAAGCTTTATAGCTACTATATGTTTTAAAAATTCTATCTAAATGATCTACAGGGTGATGTCCTTCTTTATGCACTAGGGCATTAATGCTATCCATGACATTGGAAATATTTTCTTTTATAGCAAGCTTAGCCCCAAAATTCATATTGGTTGTTATATATCTCTGAATCTGCTCATTAGAATAATGTTTTGCAGTCCAATTTCTTGCTTTTACTTTTATTATTCGCCCTGCTATATCAGAAGATATCTGTTCAAAGTCGCCATCTTTTGCTATTATAGAAAGCTTATTTTTTGCAAAAACTGAAGATGGGCTCACTTGAGATATTTTACTCTCTGAATCTAATTCTTTAAGTCCCCAAGCAGCTTGTATACCAACTTCTCCTTTTGAGCCATAAAACCCTAATTTTAAGCCAGATTCATGGTAGAATAGTAGCCGCTCTGCTTCATGCTTACTTGCTTCTAAGGTAATACCTTTCTCTGCAAATAAGAAGATATCATCACCTAATATTTTGCTTCCTAATAGATGTAAATGCCCATTAACGACGCCGTGGAACTCACCTTCTACGCATATTATGCTAGGGATGCTATTTTTTTGATGTATAAAATCTTTTATAGATTTTGTTGAATTTATATTAAGACTACCACCTTTGAATGAAAAAAGGGAATATCTATTACTTTCTTTCTCATGCAGATGTATATTCATCCCATCTTTGATTGTTAAATTACCTCCTATTTTCATAAGGAAATTGTTTTTAACAAATATCTGAGCTGACTCTATAGTTGTATCTTTATCAATAGTCCAAACCTGATCTTTTACCTTTATTACGGTTGGAGCTATCTCTTCATATTCATTTCTGATAGAGCCAGATTCCCTATCATACATAATTCCACAGAATCTTTTACGAATAACATAGTTTACCTGCTGCTTATATATATCTTTTGTAGACGCTATTTTTAACTCTTTAACATCAATTTGAAATTCTTCATCATCTATTATGGCACCTATGAATTCAGCTACTGAATCTGACTTTATTCTAAGCTGCCCTGAGTGAATTTCTGATACTATATTCTTTAAATATTCTACTCTTTCGAATTCTTCACAAGAATTATAGTAAGAGTAATATCTATCATATAGCACCACTGGTAAAAGCCTTGCTTTACCCTTTGCAATAAATGTTAAATCTCCTTTTACATCAAAAACCCCACCATAGCTTGTAATGTTATTACCTATAAAAAAGGCTCTATCTGCTTTAATAACAGACTTACTTGAATATTTAGCAAGAGTTCTATTTTTTACGTAATAATTTTCTTCCATATTTGGGTCTGAATATATATTAACGTCACCTTTAGATTTAACGCCCAGCTGCTTTACTTCCATATTTGCATGCAAATCTACATCACCTTTTGCTATAACTGCAAGATCATTAGCTTTTATATTTATAGCTTGGTATTGGTCTAATTTTTTAAGATTCCCATCATTGTCTCTTTTATATAATTTATGCAAGCGAGAGTCATTAGTAGCTCTGCCAAATAGTACTTTTCCATTTAATATGTATATAGCAAAAATGTCATTTTCAATATTTAAATCTCTATCTACTTCAAGATTACCTTCTCTTTGTACTAGATTTACTTCTTTCCCTGTATATTTGCTATATATATATCTATATTTCCTTTTCTGATATCAATATTGGTTAGCTGCTCTATCTCTAACCTCTGTGGGACTGCCTCTTCATCCACAGCATATTCATATAAAAGGTTAGATCCAAACCAAGGAGAAAGGCTTTATAAGGCATCATGTTTTTTCTTAATAGCAACTTTAGAGTCAAGGTTATATAAGTAGTCAGTAGAGATATTTGCTTGAGATGCTCTTATTAATGCACCTAGCATATCTAAATATCCAGCATCTATATCTACAATGCCAGCTTCTATTTTTGTCATTACTGCTTCTACTCCATGTGGATTAATACCACCTGAAAATATTGCTAGATTATAAAGACCAACAGGGACAAATTCTAAACCAGATTTTGTTTTAACCATCACTCTATGATCTTTTGCAGAAATAGAGCCACCCATAATATATCCTTTATTAGCATCTATATATACCCCCTTTTGCCCTTTGCTCATTGAGTACGCTAGCTCCATGGCTGAACTAGCTGAATTGAGGATCTTATATGATAATGCCCCATGCCTATCTAGCATAGGGCGGAAATCAGCTATGCCTAAAACTTCAGTACCAGCAATCTCCAAACCACATCTTAGTAAAGAATTATTATATTGATCTTTTGTTTTAGCTTTATACGTGAATAAAGCTACATCATCTTTATTCACTTGAATATTGCTGTTGACGCTTATAAAATTTTCAATTGCTTGAATAAATATATTGTCAGAGGCAAGAACATCACTATCTGTAATTACTACATCCTCAGCATGGGTAAGCGCGCTAGAAGTAAGTATTTTAGAGTCAGTGATATTTAAAGAGCTGTCAGAAAACAGATATAAAGCCTTGCTCATTATTTCTAAATTATCTATTGTTACCTCCCCAGCATCTATCAGGGTTTTCAGAGCATCTATACGGGAGCTATTTCTTAGTTGCAATTTGCCTTTTATAACCAAAGCTAGAATATAAATCCCCACCCTTGCTAATTATTGCGTTAGAGTCAGCATCTATATTGCTATATAAAATATTTATATCTTTCTGTGAAATTAAACTGGATATTTGGCTTTTAATATCACTTGACCTCATATCTATATGCCCTGTTTTGATTAGGCATTCTAAAGCTTTAATGTCAGAGATGAATATGCCAGAAGCACCTGTAGCGAATATCCTTAGTATATCAGCGGTTATATTGCTGTATAAAGCACCTATCTCATTAGCTTGTATTAACATAGTTGTAGAAGTTAAGTCTGAGTCATCTACTATATATTTGCCAACTACATGGCTTAACAATTGTTCAGCTCGTAATATACTATCTTTAATATATTGATCTGTGCCTGAATATGTAATTATGCTCCTGGCATTTAAATGAGCGGTAAGGTCTATACTACCTTTTGTTGCTTTAAGGTTGATTTCTCCCTTTTTAGCTTTTATAAATCCTTCTGCACATAAATTATTAAATAATGTAAATAGCTGTATATCTCCATCAATTACTTCTACTCTGCCTTTAAAACTTAGCCCTCTACCAGCTCTGATATTAATATATTCTTTTACTACTGTTTGCATAGAGACCAAAAATTCACCGCTGCTTAAAGACCTCTGATTCTTATTAATTAAGCTTATTCTGCCATCTGTAGTATTAAGAACTATGTCATGGTCAAAGCCTGCAAAAAACTTATCTATAGCAATTTTATCTAGAATAGATGTATCTATATATATCAGGTTATAATCGCTACCTATAGGGTAACATATAATACTACCTATATTTACCCTGCCGCTAACCCAAAAAGAATTTAATTTTGCTAATATAGTATCTATCTTGACAGATGCATCTCCTACATTACTTATATACAAACCAAAACTTCCTTTCTCGTCTCTAGAAAAATTTTGATTAAACTCTAAATTCAGCTTTATGATAGAGCCTGTATAGGAGGAGTTAATTCTAATATGACATAGGCCCTTTGTATCTAGATCATACACATTAGAATTATGCCAGAAATGCCCAGTGATATTGCCCCTTAGCCATAAGCTACCTATATTAACTATATTATTGAACTTTATTTGGCCTGTATCTGTAGTGTATTGTAAGTGTCCTACATCTAATTTGCTCAATGCAATTAAAGCACCAGAGTCTATTTCAAATTTATTTGCTTTAATAAATCCAGGAACAATTAAACTTTCTAATCCCTTTATAGAAAGCTGCTTAAAATCCCAAGTACCTGAAGGAAATTTGAGCTTTCTTGAAGATATCATTTCAGTGAAGTCCAGATTTAGACTTAAAGCCTTTAAGGAAGAATGCCCTATTAAAAATATTTCATCTAAAACCTTTATATTAACTGTAGCACAAGGAGAGTGGAAATCTGTAAGAGTAAGAAGCTGAGTTCTTATATCTACCTCCCTAGAGTTAGTTGTAAAATTGGATAATTTATCGACTTCTTGTACATCAAAAACAATCTTTTCAGCAGATGTTGAAAGGTCTTTCAGTGAGATTAATTCTATATTACTGCATTCCAAATGTTGTTTTACAGTTACATTATGTAGCAATAGATTGCTTATCTTATTTTGATTTAGCATTTCTATTTTTCCTATATAATTACTCTCCGCTGTACCTTTACCTGATGTTGAAAATTTAGCTTCAGGGCCATGCATAAGTAAAGATAAAGTATTATAAATTTTGCTGGATTTTAAATGAAGCTTATTTAGAATTGCATATAGATTATGAAATTTGCAATAATTAAGTTCTAGGTTATGATGTCTAGCGTCATTATTATGCAACAATACGTAATTATTTACATCATTTGTATATTCATCACCATAAATTAATACTTGCTGAAATACTGAAAAATCACAATGGCTTATTTCTGCATCTTGGTCTATAAGTAGAGATATATCTGGATCTGTAAATCCATGCAGCTGAAATCTATTATTAAACAAGCCTTTACTAGAAACTTTTAAAAAGATATT
>JAUIKA010000067.1 GCA_030430995.1 Alphaproteobacteria bacterium | reverse complement strand
TATTTCTTTAAATCTTCTTTTATTTTACTAAAATGCTTTATCATATCGCCTATATAGTCATTAAAATGAATTTTTATTAAGTCGATATTTATAATGGTAGTATCTTCTATTTCATGTAGAAGTGCAGTGATAATAACAGCGGGGTCTTGTTCATGCTCTAGGCACATTTGCGCTACATAGATAGGATGTGTATAATAAGGCTCTTTAGATTTTCTTATTTGTCCTTTGTGGTAATATTTAGCGCATTTCATTGCAATAATAATCATTTCATTATTATTTAAGTTATGTGACTTTAAATCTGCTAATAAAGCTAAGGAATATTCGTCATCTAAGGTTATGTTGTTATATAAATTCATGGAATAGATATAGTTAAATAGTAAAATAATAATAGTAAAAAAATTAATATAACACAAGTGAGGTTAATAAATTTTATGAGGTAATAGATATTTATCTGCATATTGTGTTATATCATTAAACTATATGTAGGCAGGTTTTTAGAGAGTTTGAATGTATTTTTATAAAATCTATTCAAAATAGTATCGGGTAGATAAATATGGTCAGTAAAACAATATGAATCTACAGTATTAAAGCCTGATCTAAGCTTTTATATATTTATGATGTAAAATAACATTATTAATATAAATATATTAATTTTTTTAACATTAAATCTATATGCCTCAAATAATATATGTGGTAGATGTTTCCTAGGGATTATATAGATTAATAATAACTTTTTTGCTGCATTATATATTGTGATAAAATAAATTAGTAAATTCTATGGACTTATATGTAGCTTTTTTGTATCCTTATGGTTATAATTTACCTTATAGATCAATATGAATGAAATTTTAGATTTTATTTGTATATATTCTGTTTATTTTTGGGGCTCTTTTAGTATTTTATTATTGGCAATAGAGATTAGCAGTGCAAGTATATATCTTATGTTTGCTTCATTAGCAGGTATTACAACATGTATTTTTATATCATGTTTAGATTGCATTCAGCAAAGCCCTGCTAAGCAAATATTAATATTTTTGATGCTCACTACAATTTATAATATTTTAGGCTATAAGCCGCTAAAAAAACTGTTAATTTCAAGAAAATCTGGGTACAGTAATATAATCGGTAGTTCTTGCATAGTTGTGAATTCTGATATAACAGAAGGAACTATAGGGGAGGTAAAATGGTCTGGTGCTACATGTAGAGCAAAAACAAATAATCAGCATATAACAGTTGGCTCCTCTGCTACCATTATAGCAATTGAAGGTAATATATTTATAATAAAAAGGTAATAATATGTTTAATATTGCATTTATAGTAATTTTTATAGCAGTTGGGTTATTGCTATTTAAGGGTATAAAAATTGTTCCACAACAGCAGGTGTGGATATTAGAGAGAATGGGGAAGTATTTGAAATCTTTGGAGCCAGGAATGCATTTTATTGTACCTTTTATAGATAATATAGCATATAAACATACATTAAAAGAAAGAGCTATAGATGTAGCAGAGCAGGCTGCTATCACAAAAGACAATGTAACATTAATATTAGATGGAATATTATATGTTAGGGTAATAAACCCTATTGATGCTTCTTACGGCATTGAAGACCCTTACTATGCTGTTTCACAACTTGCTCAAACATCTATGCGTTCTTCCATAGGGAAAATCAATCTTGATAATACTTTTGAAGAAAGGGAGAGCCTCAATGTTCAGATTGTGAATACAATAAATGAAGCAGCATCCACTTGGGGCATTCAATGCATGAGATATGAGATCAAAGATATACGTCCACCTTTGAATGTTCTTAAAGCAATGGAGATGCAGGTTGCTGCAGATAGGCAAAAGAGAGCGGATATACTTGAGTCAGAAGGGAAGCAGCAATCTTTAATTAATATAGCTCAGGCAAATAAACAGGAAGCTGTATTGAAATCAGAAGGGGTTATGATAGATAAAATTAATAAAGCAAAAGGAGATTCTGAGGCAATAGTAGCAGTTGCTAATGCAACATCAGCAGGGATAGAGGCATTAGCGGGCGCCATTATAAAATCTGGCGGTAGTGATGCTGTGGCACTTCGCATAGCTGAGCAATATGTGGAAGCTTTTAAAGCTATTGCTGAGAATTCTTCTACTGTAATTGTTCCTGCTACTACTTCTGATGCAGGCTCCATGATTACTCAGGCTTTATCTATATTTGATTCTGTGAAGGGTAAGAAGAAATAGTATTGTTATATATAGAGTTTTTGCCAATATGTAACAATGCTTAAGCTCCACCATGGGCAGCTGCTGCATCTGCTCCTAATAATTCGGCTTCTGTGCCTCCATTAGAGGTAGCTTTATCATTTACGTCTAATAATACAGCTGCAGTGGTAACCGTGGCATCTTCATGTTCTGCGTTATCACAGCTATCAGGCGCAGAAGTAGTATCTGTTCTTTCTAGTGCTTCAGCTTGCTGCTGTTCTTGCGATGCTGATGTAGTGAATGTTTTTTTAACTGATCTGATACTGATTAAACTATAGCCTGAGTTTAAGAAAGGAGAGTTACAATACAAGTGAATATAGAGATATAGCAATTTCATTAATAAACCCTTACTGTGTTTAAGGAGGCAAAGTGATTGCTTTGGATGCTTATTTTCAGAGATTTGATATAAAAATATAGGAGTTGTTTTCGCTATAGGACAGATTATTTTTGCATCAATTTTGCTAAAACTAAACTTTCAAAATGCTTTTAGATATGGTAAACGCTTAAGTTAATTAAAAATGAATATCATTAGCCTTTAAGTATAGTGAATAAATGTTTTTAGATAGTTTTCTTATATGCAGTTTGGGTTATAATAGTATCTTTTATATTAATAGGAAAGAATACAGCTACCAATGATATATATACCTATATTCATTACCTATTAATACCACCTCAAAAAGGAGATATTAATCCATTGCTTCGTTTCTAATAGTTTTAAGAAAAGTAAGTTTCCTTATCAAAACTGCCTTCGCTATGGTCTATAATCATTGTCATTGCAGCATCCCCTGTAATATTTATAGTAGATCTAAACATGTCTAATATTCTATCTATGCCAGCAATAATCGCTACTCCTTCTATAGGCAGGTTTACAGACTGCAGAACCATAGGAAGCATTATAAGTGATGCACCAGGGATTCCAGCTCCACCAATTGAGCCTAAGGTAGATGTAAGAATAATTACTAAATAATCAGACCAGCATAATGAAACATTAAGCATCTGAGCAAAAAATATAGTTGTAAGGCTCAGGTTAATTGCAAGTCCATTCATATTTATAGATGCACCTAATGGCAATATAAAAGATGTAGATGGGCTGGAAATACCTAGATTCTGATTACACACCTTCATAGTGGTTGGCAGGGTTGCTTTACTGCTGCTAGTAGAAAATGCTAGCAGTTGGTATTCAATGCTTTTTCTATAAAACGGCATTGGTGAAACCTTACAGAATATTTTTATCATGATGCCAAAAATGCCATATTGCATACTCATAGCTATCATAACTGCAGCAATAAGCTTAGAGAGGCTCAGTAATAGATCCACACCATTTTGTGATATTACCCAAGCTGTCAGAGAAAACGCAGCATAAGGGGAGAGCTCTATTACTACAGATATCATTTTAAATACAACCTTAGAGGTAAGATTGAAGAAATTTACTATAGGTACAGCGTAAGAGCCCATATGCACTAATATTACAGCAGTAAACATAGACATAAAAACTATTTGTAGTAATTCTCCGTCTACAAAAGGCTTTACAGCATTATCTGGTATTATTTTTACTAAAAACTCTACTATACTAAAGCTTTCAGCTTCCATTGCTGCATATGGGTATCCGAAGCTTATTTCTGCCCCTACACCTGGTTTTAATAAAATTGCTAATGAAAGCCCAAAAATTACTGCAAAACATGTTGTGCCCAAGAATGCTAAGGTAGCCTTTATTCCTACCCTTCCCAATGTGCTAGGGTCACTCATATTACATATTCCTACTATTAAAGTACAGAATATGAGTGGCCCTATTACCATTTTTATTCCACGCAAAAATATATCCCCCATAAACTTTATATGAGGTGCATATTCAGGGCAAAAATATCCAAATGCTACTCCTAATACTAAGCCAAGGCTTACTTTATGCCAAAGCTGCATTATTGTAAAATTTTCTTTTCATATGAAAGAATATAGCTATCTATATCTTTAATATGTTTATCTATAGATTTTTGTATAGATTCTTGTTTCTTATACATATCATCTTTTGAGATCTCTGCTGACTTTTCTTGTGCTTTTATAGTGTCATTAGCAGCCTTACGCAAGCTCCTAATCGCTATTTTTGCATCTTCTGAATATTTATGTACAATTTTAATCAATTCTTTTCTTCTCTCTGCGCTAAGTGCTGGCACATTCATCCTTATCATTTGCCCATCTGATACAGGGTTCAAGCCTAAATTTGCGTCTACTATTGCTTTTTCAGTTGCTTTAACAAGGGATTTATCCCAGACTTGTACGCATAATGTTTTTGGGTCTAATACAGAAACTGTACCTACTTGCCCTATTGGTGTTTTACTTCCATAAGACATTACCTGTACGGGAGCTAGAAATTCAACAGAGGCTCTTCCTGTTCTTATACCTTTTAATTTATCTTTAAGTAGTGCTATTGTTTTTTCTATCTTTAATTCCATTTCTTTGATATCTATCATCATAATCACCTCCTTTAATTTAGTTATTCTATGATACTACAATTTACCTTATTTTGTACAACTTCTAGAAAATTATTTTTCATAGAAAATATAAATATTGGCAATTTATTTTCTTTAGCAAGGGATATGGCGGCAATATCCATAACTTTTAAGTTATTATTTATCACTTCGTCATAACTGATATTACTTATTTTCTTAGTATCTTTGAAAATATTAGGGTCTTTTGTATAAACTCCGTCTACTTGCGTTGCTTTCATCAGTATATCACATCCTACTTCAGCAGCTCTTAGCACTGCTGCGGTATCTGTTGTTACAAAAGGGTTACCTGTACCTGCTGCAAAAATTACTACTCTTCCTTTTTCTATATGTCTCTGAGCTTTTCTTCTTATATAGTTCTCACATATATTTATTACTGGTATCGCAGACATTACCCTGGTAGGGATATTATTTTTTTCTAAAACATCTTGCAATGCTATGGAGTTGATAATAGTGCTAAGCATTCCTAAATAATCTCCAGAGACTCTATCAATACCTATTTTGCTTGCTTCTACGCCTCTATATATATTCCCTCCACCTACTACAATACATATTTCCATGTTGTTTTCTCTCAGAGTAATGATCTCATTTGAGATTTTATTCAGGATATTTATATCATGTATTTTGGTTGATTCACCTGATAATGCTTCTCCTGAAATTTTAATTAAAACTCTTTTTCCCACAAGATATGTTTTTGCTTCAGTTTAAACAATATTAGAGAACAAAAACTTCTATGTCAAGTTTGCGTATATAAATGCTGTCCGGAATCTATAAAAATTTTTTGCCCTGTGATTTTTTTATTTTCTTCCAGAAATTTTATTCCAGATAGCATGGTTTTTAATTCTGGCTTGCTACGCATTGGGTTATTATGCGCAATTTTTTCGAAACATACCTCTCCTGCAGTCTCTATAGGGCCTATTTGCAGAGCATTTACTCTTATTTTAGGGGCATAATATTTTGCTTGTGCTTGCATTGCTAGAGATAGGAATTTTTTACTCATATTGTATGAAAAATAATTAGAGCCGTATTTACATGAGTCTAATATATTTATTACATGCCCTTCTTTTTTATTATATTTATATAAATATTGAGCGATTTGTACTGATGCAATCATATTTATTTGGATATGTTCTAAGAAGTATTCTATGTTGAATATATCATCTTTTACAAAGATAGCTGCATTATTTATTACAAGGTCTATATTGCCATGAGATTTTCCTAATACTTGCAGAATAAAGTCTTCTGTTAGATTGTGAAAGTCATTTTTTATACTATGTTCTGCTTCTATATCGGTATTATTATAATGACATATCACTTTATAATTAGC
>JAUIKA010000066.1 GCA_030430995.1 Alphaproteobacteria bacterium | reverse complement strand
CCATGGGAGGATGTCTCTTTACCAGGGTTGATTGAATTTCTATCTACTAGGTAAGTTATTTTCCTATTATCTATATCTCTAAAATGATACCCGATTGGAGCCTTGAACATATCTATAGTGAATAGTTTTGAAGCTTTAATATTTGAAGCGATATCTTCGCTATATACATATTGAATAAAATCATAATAGCCTCTATCTCCTAATTGCAAATACATGTTGTTTTCTTCATAAGGCATTAGAGTTATATCATTTATTTCAACTTTATCGATTGTATTCATTATACTCAATTCACTCCCAATATATAATTTAGTTCCTGTAACTTTTAAGGATTTATAAGCCATAATCGATTTATAAGCCATAATCGTAGTATCTCTGCTTATATTTGCATCTTGTACGGATATATTACTTCCGATAATGTCTGCATCGCTTATGGTAGAATTTTGTATAGATATATTATCTCCCTCAATTAATACATCGTTTATGGTAGATTTTTCTATGGATATATTAGATCCATCATTTCCTAAAAAAATTAAGCCTTTACCGTTTATAGAACTATTATTGATAAAAATATTTCCCTTTACATTAACATAATCAGTACCAGTCTGTACTACACTATCTGCTATAGCAAGGTTATTAACCCTAACACCTTTCTTCAATATAGCATTACTACTCAATATCTGCAGATCTCCACCCTTAAGTGGCGCAATTGCTTCACCATTTTTCACCCCCTCAAATCTCTCTTCATATTTCCTATTTTTTAATATTTGTAGGATAACTCCATTACTTATCTTTTGCCTTAGTAATTCCCTATCTTCCAATATCTTCTGACTTACGCCATCTCTTACTCTATCTCTGATACCCATCACTTCTTCATCTATAGCATTCGCTACGCCAGATGCTGCCCCTAAAATTGTTGTTGTTATTAGTAGTTTTTTTATCATTTTCTGTTATATTTGTTCTTTGTTAATAGAATAACAGTAATAATAGTTAATATCTTTAGGATTATGTATATGGAAGTGATGTTAACAGGAAATGCTGTATAGAAACAACATATGCTAGCAGCACAAAAGATTACAGATATATTGATTCAATAGGTCCAGCAAAATATAACCCTGCAGATAAAATTGTAACCGAATAATAATTTTACCTCTCTATGTAATTATTATTATCACTTGCAGTAGTTGCTCTAATATTAATCCCATCTGTCTAATAATGACAAATATAACATTATCAATATAAAATGCCACTATATGGGCATAGCATCACTATGTTTATATCAAGGATTTTTGTGGGAATGGATATCTGGTTAATATTGCCCTTACTATATAACCACGATTAAAGATATTATTATTCCAGATATATGAGCAGCAAAAACCTATATAAAACTTAAACTATTTTATAAGCTCATCTATCTCTATATTATTCTTCCTATTTAAAGGAATATTTTTAAACTCAGGTATCTCAATCTTTTCTTCTTGCTTTAACTTTTCTACTTTAGCCTCTGGCTGCTTAGCTATAGTAGCATTCTTTTTAGAAGGAGCCTTTTCTAGCTCCTTAACTTTTTGCTGAAGCTGCTCTATTTTATATTTATGTAGGCTATCTTTTAATTCTTCTACCTGGCTCTCTAAATCTTTTATCTTCCCCTCTTGTTTATCTAAAGGTTTATGCTGCCACATCTCCTTGTTAGAATCAATATTCTTCTTAACCTTTTGTTTATGCCTCAAGTCCAAATATTTCTTATTATATATTGGTAATCTTTTTTTTGAGTAATTTATAGAATGCTTATATTTATAAGGATTATGTCCACATCCGTATAGACATAAAACGCCTAACATAAGCAAAAAAATCTTTTTCA
Source organism: Alphaproteobacteria bacterium (assembly GCA_030430995.1). Taxonomy (GTDB): domain Bacteria; phylum Pseudomonadota; class Alphaproteobacteria; order Rickettsiales; family Rickettsiaceae; genus JAUIKA01. The sequence goes on along the minus strand of JAUIKA010000066.1, from coordinate 4,240 downwards.
TATCTATTCTCTAATATTTATTTTAGTATTATTTTTTCTATCTCATCTGAAAGCATTATTTCAGCATCCCCCCTAATCTTCAATAAATTTTCAGATACATCTTTCAAAATCTCCCTGTTAGAAATTAAAAACATTATCTTCTCTGAAAGGATTCTTGGAGTTAGCCTATATTGCTGCACACACCAAGCAATTTTCTGAGAATGAAAACTCTGAGCATTTAAAAATTGATGATTGTTAGAAGATGTAGGCATAGGTATTATAATAGCAGGTGTACCTGTATGAATAAGTTCAGACATTGTAGAAGCCCCAGCTCTGCAAATAACCAAATGAGTATTTGCATATTTCATTTCCATATCAAAAAAGAACTCTTCTACTTCGTATTGAATATTAAGATTGGAGTATGCTTTCTCTACCATCACTTTATCTTCCATACCTGACTGATGAGTAATGCTAATATTTATATCAGGCCTGCTTTGCCCTATTAATTTTAAAACATTAGGCATAACTCTGTTTAAAAATTTTGCTCCTTGGCTTCCGCCTACCACCAATATATTGAATTGCTTTGTATCAAAGTCTTTCTTTATATCTATAGTTTTCATTTCCTGCCTAACTGGGTTGCCAGTACAAACTAACTTAGCTTTATGCTTTTTATCCAAATTTTTTATTTCAGAAAAAGCTACTGCTATTTTTGTTGCATAGGATGCAAAAAAACTATTAACTCTGCCCAGGAAAGAGTTCTGCTCATGCACTATTATATCTATATTAAGTATTTTTGCTGCCATAAGTGGTGCAAATGTAGGGTACCCACCAAAACCCACAACCACTTTAGGTTTTATTTTCCTATAAAGGCACATCATCTGCCAAACAGAACATAACATCTTAAATAAGCTAGAGATCTTAGCAAGAATATTGCCCCTTAAGTGGAAAGATTTTATGATAAAAATATTATCATCTATATGCCCACCCAAATATTTCTTACATCTATAATCAGTAACCAAATAAGCTTCATGACCTCTGCTTTTTAGCTCATCTGCTAGTGCCCTAGCGGAAAATAAATGCCCGCCTGTGCCGCCTCCTGTAACTACTATACTCATTTCATTCTACCTCTGATATATTACTATTTATCTCCTTAGTATTAAGCGCAAGCAACATACCTACCACTATACAAATAGAGACCATAGAAGACCCGCCATAACTTATAAAAGGAAGCGTTGAGCCTTTTGTAGGAAACACTGCCAAATTAACACCTATATTAATTATAGATTGTATAGCTATTTGCAACACAAGCCCTATAATAGCAATTATTTTAAATATATCTTTTAATTTATATAATTTAAGTATATTGCGCAAAACAATAAAAGCAAATAGGAATATTATTATCATGCCTCCCATTGCACCCAATTCCTCTATAGCAACAGAGAAAATAAAATCTGTATGGGAATCTGGTAAGGATTTTTTTACAATCCCCTCACCAGGGCCAACGCCAAATATACCCCCTGTTTTAAAAGACATTATTGCTTTAGAAACCTGGTACCCCACCTTACCAGAAAAGAAGCTATCTATTCTATGGGCAACATGGGGAAGAATGAAATATATAGCTATTGTGGATATAGCCCCTATGACTATAGTAATGGCGGCATATATTAAAGGAATACCAAAAACAAATAATTGTGATAAATATATACTAGAAAAAACTATAAACATACCAAAATCTGGTTGTTTTAATAGCAATAAAGATATTACCAAATATATAACTGTTGTAACTTTATATGCAGGAAATCTACTATCATTATGCTTCACCGAAAATAGCCAGGCTACTACAACTGCAAAAAATGGCTTCAATATTTCAGATGGCTGTAAACTAATACCAAAGATATTTATCCATCTCTTTGCCCCTTTTATGCTAGAGGAAGAAAATAAACATGCTATAAGTAATATTATACAAATAGGCAACATAATAATAGCAACCCTTCTAATTGACTTTGGCTGCATGAAAGAAAATAACATTATAAAAACGTAGTATTATGCAAATTGCATCATTTACAGAAGAGGCCAATTTTAATGAAAATAAAATAACCACCAAAGTGGTACTTGAATCATCTTTTTCAAAAGAGATAAGAATCTTAATGAAAAAGGGACAAGTAATGAAGGCACATAAAGCCCCCTTTCCTATTGTGGTACATGTTTTAGAAGGCGAAATAGATTTTGGCGTAGAGGACAAAATCCACGCACTCAAAAAAGGGGCAATTTTAACTGTAGAAGGTAATATAGTTCACGATTTAAAAGCCAGAGAAGACAGTATTGTGCGCTTAACCTTGTCCAAATTAGACAGGGCTGAGCGCGTGGCAAAAATAGCCCAAGACTCAATAAATAATTAAGTGCAGAGATTTTAATAAATGTGCTGGTCTGTTTGTGGTGCAAATCCTACAAGGAAACAACAACAAAAAACGACCAGCACATTAAATTTATGATAATTTATAGGGTATAAAATGCCATACAATTGGATAAAAATACCTGTACAACATATAATTAATCTATCTCTTCCCTTTTAATTTTTTGCAGTATTTGTTCCAAAATTCTATTAAAATACAAAGGTTGTTCCATCATAGGGTTGTGGCCGGCACCTGTAATGGTATGCAACTCGTACGAAACTCCATTATCATTTAGCATGGTAGTATCCGTTGCGTAAGGATATTCATCATCATAGCTATTAATAAGATATAATTTTTGCTCCATTTTCATGAGCTGACTGTTTAATCTTGGGAAATACTCCAGCAAAAAATCTTTATACCCGGCCATAGCAGATACAGAATCTGCCTGCTCCCATTCCTTTTTTGCAAGCTGCTTAATTACTGTGTCTGTTTTAGGATGAAAACTACCATAAAGCATATCTGCGCTATTGGTATAAAAATCACTTTCGAGCCATGCAACAAATTCTCTCATTTCTTCCTTTACCTCATCAGTAACAATAAAACCTACGTCCTTAAAATTATCTACACCTACCAGGGCTATAACATTCTTATTGTTTAAGGCAGTTTCCAAACCTATTGGACCTCCAAAAGAATGACCTATAATAACAACATCTTTTAGTTTAAGTTGATCTATTACGGCATTTAAATCATTGGCATGTTCCTCAATAGTCCAAACATCTCTATTGTTTCCTGATTTACCGTACCCTGGCAGATCAACTGCCACAACATTGTAATTTGTTTTAAAATCCTCAATTTGCGCAGTCCAATAATTTAACGTTCCACACCACCCATGCACAAAGAGCAAGGTAGGCTTTCCTCCCCCCTTATTTACAAGATTAATCAATACACCGTTGTTATTTACTTTGTCATCATCCGGGTTGGTATCATCGTCTTTATCGCAGGCAAAAAAACAAAACAACATTAAAAGGGTAATAATTCTAATTGAGTTTTTCATTGGGTATTTTTAGTTTTGGTTAAAGTATATTTTTGAAGTTTAGCTTGTATATTTCCCCACCCCTATCGTTCAATGGTTTAATATTGTCTTTGTATCTCTTTCGATTGTACAATTTGTTACCCGAATTAATAAAGTTAATTTTAAAAACCTCAGAACAAAAAAGAGGCAAACAAATAAAACCCAATCACTTAACACCATTAACCGACATTAAAAAATTCATTTACGGCTATCAATTTAAGACAACTAAAAGACCCATTAACTGTATTATTGAATTTAAGAAATCTCAATTAGAACGAATAGATAATAAATGCTTAGCCCATTATTCCAAAACCTTGATGGCTTAACAGAATACATCGCGGTCTCAGGCTCCAAAAAATTCTAAGATTAATTTCAAAGCAGGTAGAAAAGACCCGAAAATCTATAACGTCAAAAATCAATCGGTTGTAATAGGCATTACAATAAACCCAGACGGCAGTGGTTTTGATGAAAGAAAAATTATACTCTCGGGAGGGCAAAATATGAAAAACTACAAAATAATTCCTGGGTGTACAAAAAAATATAATGGTGATAAACTACTGCTTTTTACCATTAGCAAAAAGTTAATTAGGCCGGCTCAAATTTCTTTAGATAAGTAACAAAGAATAAAAACTCAACTGTTAAATAAAGACATTTATTAGGTATTAGAGTTTAGTAAAGAAAAGTATCCTAAATAAAACACGTCACTATAATAAATACCCCCAAGTTTTAATAAATCTTGAGGGTATCTAGGCTTTATTTATAGTTAAATTAGAAATTTAATCTTCCTGTTCCTGTT
>JAUIKA010000065.1 GCA_030430995.1 Alphaproteobacteria bacterium | reverse complement strand
CTATCTATCTAGATATATAAAATACTATCACCAGATAAATATAGTATATGGCTCTTTAGCCAGTCTTATTATAACATTAATATTTTTTTATATGGTAAGCGTAATCTTCATATATGGAGCTGAAGTTAATTTCTTAATTAATAATGATAAAGAATGATTTATATAATAATCTTATCTGTAATATTATGTGTGATATGCGCTGGCTTTGTATCAGCACTGGAAACAGCAACAGCAGCAGCAACGCCAGGCAATATACAGAATATATTCAAACATGACAAAACCAAGTTGAACCTTGCTTTAAAATTAATGAAAAAGAAGCAAAATATAGTTTCCACACTTCTAATTTGCTATACCTTGCTTAGCACTATTGCAACCATATTAGCAACAAATATATTTATTAAATTTTTAGGACAAGAACTAGGCACCATAGCATCTTCTATTTTTATGTCCTCCATGATCATTATTTTCTCAGAAGCGCTCCCTAAACGCCTGGCAATAGAAAATGCTGATAGTATTTTCTCATCATTTTTATATTTTCTAGATATAATTATAGCTATCCATGCGCCTATCAATTGGGTGCTAGATAAAATCACTTTAGTATTTATAAGAATATTCGGCATAAAAAAATCTAGCAGTATTTCAGCCGCTGAAGAGATTAAAAACATAATACAATACCAGCATTTTCTTGGCTCTGTAGTAAAGGAATATAAAAATATGTTAGATGGAGTTGTTGATATATATGCTCTTAACGTGGAAGATGTAATGATTCACAGAAGCCATATATTTTCAATTGACATCGGCATTGGGGTTAAGGCAGTTATAGACAGAGCTTTATCTGGCCACTATAGCAAGGTGCCTATTTGGAGGAATTCAGAAGATAATATAATCGGAGTAATAGATATAAAATCCCTGTACAAGGAAATATATAAACATAATTTTGATATAAATAAAATTGAGAAGAAGAATTTTATCTCTGACCCATGGTTTATCCCAGAGAATGCTTCTATATCAAAGCAGTTAAAAGCTTTTTTAGAAAAGAAGAATCATTTTGCAGTTGTAGTAGATGAATATGGCGCATTACAAGGAATTCTGACATTAGAAGACATAATAGAGGAAATAGTAGGACCAATAGAAGATGAGCATGACGTAGACAAAAAAGAGATAATAAATTTAGGGAAAAATCAATATAAGGTAAAAGGGTTCACATCAATAAGGGATGTAAACAGAATAATAGATATAGAGCTCCCTGAAGAGGAGAGCTCTACATTAGCGGGCATGATAACGGATATATTACAATATGTACCAGAAGAAGGGCAGGAGATCAAAATACATAATGTAAAAATGATTGTGAAAAAGAAAGATGGTTACAAGATAGAAGACATATTAGTATTTAAAAATAGCTAGCTATAGGCCTATTTTAGTTAAAAGCTAAAACTATTTATTTAATTGCTCTCTTTGCCCATAATTTTCAGTATTATCCTGGGTAACTTCAATATATCTTAAAATTATATTTTTATTCCCAATTATTACCAATCTACTATAGTATTGCGTAGTTTCTATATATAATAGCCACTTAGTGATTGCAACCAAACATAGAAACAGATAGTTATAAAATATTTCTTGAATAGCATATTTTTTGCTACATTCTTAATATTAGTTAACCCAAAATAGCCTATATGAAACCTAAGATAAAAGAATCGCTAATAGAAGAGAATTGGAAATTCACCACTAGTGATGTAAAGCCATCTCATAGAACTATGGATGATGATCTATATCAACTATTAAATGGTGATCCCACAAAAAAAGATACAGCTACTACATCCCATGAATCCACATATAGCATTGAACCAGAAGAAAAAACCCTAGACAACATAAAAAATGGAAATACACCAAATGACAGCAAAGACTCAAGCTTAGTGGTAAGCATTACACATAAAGCAGAAGAATCAAGTACCGAAATTGTAGGTGAGCCTGCAAAGGAACATAGTGCAGATGATTTTATTCTTGTATAGCAAAAATTATCATACCGCTAACGCAATTGAGCTATAACTCAAAATAATTTTCTTGCATTACGGCATAAATGAATATGCGTTCAATAGCGAGCAAAGCAGCTGCATATAGAGGTTATGTTACATTTTTAAATAAAATACAGCATCTCTAAATAGTTATTCAACCCCGCATTAGACTTTATCTTCTTCTCAAGCTCATATAGCCTGAAAAATAATTTATCCAATTTGCTTGAAGGCGTTTTCTTCACTATAACTATAAAAGAATCTACAGATTTATAAAACAAGCCTAAATTCCTTGAAATATCCATATTAGAAGCATGTTTATTCTCTGAAAGATGCGCCCTCAAACGCCTTAGCACCCCAACTTGATAAAGCAAATTCCTTACAATCAAAATATAATCAGCTTTTGGCACTTTTTCTACTTCTGTAAAATAGCTATCTGCATTCTGCAACAATAAACCAGACAAAAGCTTAGTAATATCTAAACTACTATTATGCTTTGTAAATGCAGCATTTACATCCTCCAGAGATATTTCTTTTTTCCCACAGCACATAACAATAAGCTTTTCTATCTCTCTCTTTACAATATCAAAATTTTGATATTCCATAGAGCATAAAGCATTCATAGCATCCGGAGTAATTTTCACACCCTCATTCTCAGCAAGTTTCTGTATTTCAGCGCGAATATTTTTTACCTGGTAGCAAGCAATAGCCAATAAATTACTTTGTGAGTCAAAAAACTTCTTTATCTTTGATGTCGTTTTAATCTTAGGAGCAAAGAAAATCGCTTTATTATAGTAAATTTTGCTTAAATCACTCTTCAGCTGCTCAGAAAGCTTATCTGTCGTGTTATGAATCTTGATCACTTCCCTCTCATTTAGAAAGTTCTTGTTAGAAAGCATAACTCTTAAGTTAGTAATATCTGAAAACTCACTTTCATAGACAGCTGCATCTTTAGAAATTTTACCTGCTATGTCATTCATTATGCTAATATCACTACCATATAGAAGCACAGCTGTTATTTTCTCTATGTCTTTAATTAAATTCCCCATCTCTATTTGTAAAAAATAATAATAGCTCTGAATTAATCTGCTCTGCAGCTATAGCCATAGCATCCTTAAGTCTGCTATATTTATCTATATACCCCTCATATAAATCTTCCTTAATAGGAAGGTCTACCTCTAAAGATACATCTCCCCTATAAAGCAATGCAGCATCTTTATATAAGCTAAATTTCACCTGCAAAACCCCTTCCTCTAATATGCTGTTATATGAGCGTATTTTAAATTTCTCATCACAGCTAACCTGTAATATATATTTCTTTTCACTGGCTTTAGGGGTTATAGATAAAAGATTAAATATAATTTCACCAGTTACTACAGAATCATCTAAATTCTCTATATGAACAGAGCTAAGCTCTTTATACGCAGCCTTATTAAGCTTACCCGAACAAGAAGACAAAACAATAAAGAAAATAAAATATATGCTTATTCTCATTGAGCAACAAAGTTAATTATTTTCTTCGGCACATATATAACCTTATTAACCTCCTTACCCGCTATATATTTTTCTATGGCATCATAAGCCTTTTCCTCAACAGCTTTTCTCTCATCTGCGCTCATAACCAAAATTGTATCTTTTAGCTTCCCATTAACCTGCACAGCTAATATAAATTCTTGCTCTTTAGTATATTCATCATTATACTCCGGCCATTTGCTAGAAGCCAGCATATCAGGACTATCTGAGCATTTCTCCCAAGCCTCCTCCGTAATATGCGGAGCAAAAGGATGCAGGAGACGCAAAAGAACCAATAGCCACTCATATGCATCCGGTTTATTTATATTTTTTTGAATAAAGTTAAAGAACTCTCTTATATATGCAATAGCTTTATTGAAGCCATTACAATCTATTTGCTCACCTACCAATTTTATAGTTTTATGCATCATATGCTCTTTGCTGCCGTATATCTTCCTATTTTTTATCTGGCTTTGCAATAGCTCTACCTTATTCAAAAACCTCTTACATCCCTCTATGCCCTCTGCGCTAAACTCAATATCTTTATCCGCAGGTGTATCTGAAAGCAAAAACAGACGCACAACATCTGGCCCATAGCTTTTTAGGATATTTTCAAGATCTATGACATTCTTCTTAGACTTACTCATTTTCTCTACTCCACATTCTATGATGTCTCTGCCATCTGACTTATGCTTCATGGTTTTCATATCCACCTCATCTGGGTAAACCCATTCCCCTAAATGGTCTTTATACGCTTTGTGAAGCACCATACCCTGCGTTAAAAGCCTTTTAAATGGCTCACTAATATCGAAATAGCCTTGCCCCTTCATTGCTTTGGTAAAAAATCTAGCATAGAGCAGATGCATAACAGCATGCTCAACCCCTCCTATATATTGGTCTACCGGCAGCCAATAATCTGCCTTTTCTTTATCCACAATATTTTCTGCCTCTGGGCTACAATAGCGCGCAAAATACCAAGAAGATTCAAAAAAAGTATCAAAAGTATCTGTCTCACGCGTTGCATCTGCACCGCAACAAGGGCATTTAACATTCTTCCATTCATGCGCAGCTTCAAGGGGGCTCCCCTGCCCTGTAAGCTCAATATTCTCAGGCAACTTCACCGGCAGGTCTTCTGCAGGCACAGCGCCACATTTCTTGCAATGAATCATAGGGATTGGGCAACCCCAGTACCTCTGCCGGGAAACTCCCCAATCCCTTAATCTATATTCTATTTTGCTACTGCCTGCACCAATATCTTCCAAATGCTTAATAGTTTTCTTCTTTGCTTCCTCTATACCCATGCCATTTAGCATATCAGAAGAATTAATCATCTTCCCATCAGCATCTATAACATCTTTTATCTCAAGCCCATATTTCTGAGCGAATTCTCTATCCCTCTCATCATGAGCTGGGCAACCAAAAACAGCGCCATGCCCATATTCCCCAACTACATAATTTGCAATATATACAGGGATTTTGATATTGCTATCTAGTGGATGCAAGGCAAAGAGACCTGTTTTCACACCCAGCTTTTCTTCTGACTCTGGCAGATCTAAATTATCATACTTACCTTCTAATACATCATGCTCTTTACTTACGGCTATAAATGAAACTCCAAATAAAGTCTCTGGCCTTGTAGAAAACACTTTTATCTCTCCCCCTGAATCTAAAGAGAATTTAATTTCAGCACCTGAAGACTTCCCTATCCAATTCTTCTGCATTAGCTTTACCTTCTCCGGCCAACCATCTAAAACTTCAAGATCATCCAACAGCTCCTCAGCATAATCAGTAATCTTTATAAACCACTGCTTAAGCTTCCTCTTCTCAACCACAGCACCAGAACGCCACCCCTTTCCATTTACTACCTGCTCATTAGCTAGCACAGTTTTATCCACCGGGTCCCAATTCACCTCAGACTCCTTCTGGTAAGCAAGGCCCTTTTTAAATAGCTCAATGAAAAACCTCTGCTCATGGATGTAATAATCTGGGCTACATGTTTTCACCTCCCTGCTCCAATCATAGGACATACCAAGCTTTTTCATCTGCTCTTTCATGGAAGATATATTCTTCTCTGTCCATTCAGATGGGCTCGTTTTATTCAAAATAGCAGCATTTTCAGCAGGAAGACCAAAAGCATCCCACCCCATAGGATAAAGCACATTATAGCCTAACGCCCTCTTATGCCGCGCTATCACATCCCCTATTGTATAATTCCTTGCATGCCCTATATGTATCCTACCTGAAGGATAAGGGAACATTTCTAATACATAGAATTTTTCTTTCCCTTCCTCCTCACAAGCTTTAAAAACACCGGCTTGCTTCCATTTATCTTGCCATTTTTTAGCTTTTTCCACTATTATCACCTTTTGATATTTAAAAAATTATACCATATAGGGAGATGATTATAGAGTTTTTCTTGCCTAATCTATTTTTTTTATGTATTATTTTATTAATTAACTTTAGAAAAATTGATATGGGAGGCACAGCAATAAAAGCAAATCAAGACTTAATGCGCTCATCGGAACGCAATGCTACCTTAAGCGGGGTTTCTGGCGCCGCGTAGCCGATCTCAGCCAGCAGACGCATTGCTTCCGCGAACGGCTGCGCCGGATCGCCGGTCTGCTCCA
>JAUIKA010000064.1 GCA_030430995.1 Alphaproteobacteria bacterium | reverse complement strand
CTGCTTCTGATGTTAGATGGGTATAAATTTGTCTGTAGAGCTGGCTCTGGCCCAAGGTAAGCGCCAACTATTATCGCCATAACAAGCTGCGTACCAATGCAGCTATAAAAAGATGCATTCTGGAATATTTGCAGAGCTATACAAGAAAATGGAATGATAATAGCAAGTATAGTAATATAAAGTTTCTTAACAGATATTTTGTCAGATATTTTACCAAAAAATATACTAGATAGTGCTATCATTATATAGTCAAAAATCATATATCTATCTATCATTACTGCACTAAAACATCTATAGCTTTTTAGATAATTCATTATATATACAGCATTCATATAGAAAATCACAGATCCGGTTGCATTGATAAAGATAGATTTCAGTATTAATGTATAATGTTGATATAATAGAGTTTTTAATGGAAAATCTACAGTATCATCATTTTTCTCTAGTTTGGTGAATACAGGGGATTCTTTAAGATGTTTAAAGGAATAATGACCAAGTGCAATCATCGCTATACTTAAAATAAAAGGTATGCGCCATCCCCAAATTATTACTTCTTCTGGTGTGAATATACTATTCACAATATATGAAGCACAGCTCCCCAGAACAAGGCCCATGCAGATGGAGGCCATAGATATGCTACCAATAATTCCTTTATTTTTAGAGGAATGCTCTATAGAAAGTGTTATTGCCCCTGTCAGGACCCCACCTAATGATATACCTTGAAAGATTCTTAAAATGATTATCGCCCAACTAGAATAGCTACCTATATATTCGAAGCCAGGCACTAATCCAATAATAGAGGTAGGAATAGCCATAGTTAATATAGCAATACTTAGGCTTTTCTTTCTCCCATATTTATCCCCTATGATTCCAAAAATTATTCCACCCAATGGGCGGAATATATACCCAATAGCAAATATTAAGAATATTTGTAACAAATTTTGGTTATTGGGGAAGAATACTTTATTAAGCGCGCTTGCAAATATAGCAAACAAAGTGAAGTCATACCATTCAAATATATTTGCAATATTGCTTATTATCACGGCTTTGTATTTATGCATAAACGGGGATTGTTTAGCGTATATTATAACTTATATCAACTCTTTTTACAAGCATTTCCACATTACAGTCAGTAGATCTATTGCCTTAAAAAGGCAATAGATCTAATATTTGCCTTCCTAATTTTTTCTGCTGCGCTTCACTTAGGTTGCCTCTCCCTCCATAAGAAATCCTAGCTTCTGCTATTTGGTCTGATTTTATAGAGTTATCAAAGCTTATATCTACCGGCCTTACTATTCCAGCTACTTTTACCTCTCTGAGCTCATAATTTACCCTTACTTCTTGGCTGCCTAATATCACTAAGTTACCATTAGGAAGCACTTGCTGAACTATAGCTGCAACCTCTATATTTATTTCTTCTTTCCTATTAATTCTTCCGCTTCCTGTGTATCCGCTATCAGAATTGATATCAAATAATGGGTTAAGCCTGCTTTTCCCTACAATATTTACTATAGCGCTTTGGTCTTTCCCTTTTCTATTTTCATTTGTTGTGTTATTTAGTGAGGCTTTATCTTGTATTATAACTTTGACTTTTAATATATCCCCAGTTTTCCATGTTTTATGTATATGAAGGAAGCTTTTGCTGCCTGGTGTCCATAAAGAATTATTTTTAGAGATATATTCCTCTTGTTCTTGCTCTTGTTGAGTTTCTGCTGTGGAGTCTGGTTGGTTATGGTTAATTCTTATGCTACTAAACTCAGGATATTGGCCAAGGTTTTTTATCTTGCTCAAAAATCCACATCCAGCAATAGATAGAAATATAAAAAAAAGTAACGCTCTATTTACTGCTCTAAAAAATAACATAATATTATTTACCATATATCTTGATAGTGCTATTATCTAATACTACTCCATCTAATTCAATACCCGTTTTACTATTTTTTACTCTAACAGAATCTCCCACCGCTGCTTTTTTTAAACATATTCCTGAAGATTTAATCGATATTCCATTTTTTTCATATAACAGAGTTACAGGGTCTCCTCTTTTTAAAACCATAGGGTTTATTAGATATTCTTTTTTGAATGCTACATGGGAAGGGATCTTTACTCTCAGTTGTTTTCCTATTAGATCATCTTCAGATATAATATAATTCTTTGTTTTTGCTTCTTGTTTTAACACAGCGGTAGATATCACATCTGCTTGTGATAGTATTTTTCCTATATGTAAAATCTTTACTGAAATAGGCAAATTTATATAGCATTCAAAATTTGCATCTATAGTTTCTTCGGTTCCATAACTGCTTATTTTGGCGGTAAAGCTGTTTTGGCTTATATTAACAATATCTATAATAGATGCAGCATCCAGAGATGTAAGATAAGAATCTTGAATTCTTACTTCTTTACAGTCAGTTTGTAGCTTTACCATTAATTCTAAAGGGGAGTGGTTATAAGCTTTAGAATCTGCATAACAATTATCATTGGCTGCACAATAGAAAAGAAGAATTATTGTAATAAATACAAAATATTTTAATTTAATAAGATTTGCCATAATCCAATAATTACATCTATTTACCTAACAATTCTTTTTATTATTATATAAAGAAGCTGTTATCCACGTAGCGCGCCTATACTATCTTTCTCTGCTTCACTTGCGGTTTTTAGAAGTTCAGCAGCAATTTTGCTTTGTACTTGTTTTTGTACTAGCTCACTTACTGTGTTTATTACATCTACATTGGAGCCTTCATACATTTTATTTTGTATCTGCCCATAACCAGTAGTATTGCCCATATCCATTTCTAATGGCTCCCCTGATACATCGGTAGCTAGCATAACCCCTCCGCTTATTTTATTCATTCCGCTTGGGTTTGCAAAGCTAAACACTCCTAACTTGCCATTATCTACTTCTTCCCAACTGCCATCTTCATCTTTATATTCTATTACGCCGTTGTCCTTTACTCTTATGTGATTTTCATCGCAGGATACTCCTTCTGGTATTGATATTTCTGCCCCATCTGCTGATGTAACAAAATGCCCATCCTGAGTTATTAATCGGCGCTGACTATCAAGTTTGAATCTACCACTTCTTGTATAACCTAAGGAGCCATTAGCAAAGCGTATTTGAAACATGAGCATACCGTTGCTTCCTACTATTGCCATATCCCATATATTGTTGGTAGTTTTCATTGCTCCTGGAGTCATTCTCTCTACTATAGCTTGCCCCCTGGAGCCTGAACCAAGCTGTAGATGTGTAGGTGAATTACTATTCGCCCCTGTTGTATTGTAATTAGTGTACACATTATCCGTTGTAACTAAAAAAGCCTCTTTGAAGCCAGATGTTTGCGCATTAGCCATATTATTGGATGCTACAGATAACTCCTCTTGTACATTTTTCATTGCGGATACAGCGTTATTTATTGCTACATTAGCTCCCATATTACACCTATATTATTTACTTGTTAGCACCCTTAGAAGACCCTTTTCAGCCTCATCCATATTGCTACCAACGGCTCGCGTTGACTCAGATGCTCTTTGCAATTCTATCATATTTTGTGTAGCGTGGATAGTATTTACATTAGATTCTCTGAGCGCTTGTGGAATTGATACATATTCATCTAGCACTACCCCTTCTTCCTTTGTGCTATATAGACCGGTGCCCATCTTTAGCATTTTAGATGAGTCAGCAAATTGTATTACGCCAAATTTCGCTATTGGGATTTGATCTACATATATATTGCCGCTTCTGTCTGTAGCAAGTGACTTCGCATTCTCAGGTAATATTATTTCTGTTAGATTGTCATCTAATATTGGCAAATGGCTATTAATGTCTACTAATATATTTTCGCTATTTACTATCATTGATGCATTCGAGGAGTATCTTAGATTATTAATATCTCCTAAAATAAAATACCCATCTGTTTCAAGCGTTACATCCAAGTCTCTTCCCGTATGTTTAATAGGCCCTTTTGCTTTATTTTGCCATGCTGATTTTAGCTGCACAAAACTATTCCTAGGGTTATTTCTTGGGGAAGATACAGACATAATTGCATTTTCCTCTATATATCCCTTCGTAGAAATATTGGCTATATTATTACTTACTATAATAAGTTGTTTTGACCTTGCAACTTGGTTGGAAATTGAAATGTACTTAGAGTTGTAGAATGCAAAACCGCTAGAGCTTAAAAGAAAAATACCTAAAAATAATCTAAAAATAATGCTCATGTGATATAATAAACGTTATGTGTATTGCATATTTATCTGTATAATACTAACATAAGAAGCATTATTATAGTAATAAATTTATCATGAAAAAGGATTCAGAGGGTTATGGTGATATAAATTTTTTAGATGAAAAAGATAACATAGTTACAAAAAGTAAATCCAAAAGGGATATAAAAGTAATTATTGTATTATGCATTTTTCTTTTCATGTCCATTGGAGGCTATATCTTGTACACAAAAAACAGTAAGGATGATAGAGATAGCGTAATTAAAGAAAATATTGTAGATCTGAATAATATTCTTACAAATTTAAGTACAAATTCTAAAAATCCAGTATATATTAACGTTAATATAAGCCTTAAATTACAGAATAATCATATAGCAAAAATAGCACAGAAGAACTTACCCCAGATAGAAAATGCAGTCATTATATACATAAGAGAGTTAACGCCTATGGATATTAATGCACCTGGAGGTACAATGATGCTTGTGGATGGAATTAAAACTAGGGTAAATACTATTATGTCGCCAGATAGTGTAGAAGATGTAATTCTTAGGTCTATAGTTATAAAATAAATTATTTAGATATGACAAAAAATAAAGCTTTTTTAGATACTCATAGCAAGAAAAATCAACATGGTATAGGTGCTATAGTTAATCAAAATGCTACTACATCATATGAAAAATTTCCTATGGTACAAGTAATAGCAGAAAGATTAAGAATTTTGATGAATAATGGCTTCAGAAATATAACATCAGAAGTATTAGAGCTAGATATATCTTCTTGTGAGTCTATAAGATTTGGTAATTTACCAAAGAAGATACCAGGCAAGGATATATTAGTCGTATTCAAAATAATAGAGCTAGATAGCTATGGATTGCTTACAATAGATAGTGAAGTGGTATTTAGTTTATTAGATTCTATTTTGGGTGGCAAGCCAGATAATTACAATAATATCAAAAAGGAATATACAATGATAGAATTCTCTTTGATAGAGAATTTTGCTAATAACATATTAAGAGAGCTTGAAGAGGCATTTGAAGTTGTAACAAATTTGGAATGTTTGTTAGAGAGAATAGAAACCAATCAAAATTTTGTGTCCATCGCAAGGCCAGGTGACCCTGTTGTTAATATAGAAATTACTACTAATATAGATAGTAATATAGGTAAAATATCAGTAGTATTGCCATATAGCACCATAGAAGACATTAAACCACAGCTACAACAAATGTTTATTGGTCAGAAGAATCATCCCCAGGAAGAATGGCAGGATAAACTTTCTGATAAAGTACATAAAGTAAGTTTTGATTTAGATGCAAGGCTATTTTCTAAGAATAAACAAACTTTTGGAGCAATTGCAAAGCTAAAAAAGGGGGATACTATTATGCTAGGTTGTGACTATGAATCTGACGCAGCTCTAATATGTGCAGGTAAACGAATTTGTACAGGAAGTGTAGGGCAGGTTAATGGGAATGTTGCTATTGAGATAAAAAAAATAATTTGCAATAATAATGATGTATCTTGACATAGTATTATTACTCATAATAGCGGTTTGTATTTTATATTGCTTTAAATTGAGTAAAAAAATTGATGCTTTATTTTCTATGAAAAAAGACTTTTCTAAAATGATAGAAAATATGAATACATCTATTGTAACTTCTAAAGATAAATTAGAGGAAATACTCTCCAATGCACAAAGATGTGAAAATCATATAAAGCAATTAATTGACCAGTCAAATAAAATAGGGGATGAAATAGTTTTTATTAATCAATCTTCTACATCTCTGATAAAAAGGATGCAGTCATCAATTGATGATGGGAAAAACATCATAGATAAATTAGAACTTTTGATGCAGCAAGCTGCTCCTAAAGTAGAAAAGGTTACAAAGCGCAGTGTTGGCAGGGCAAAAAAGGAGAGCCAAGACTCAGCATCTCAGGTTAAATCAATTAAGACTACAGAAAGCAAGCTCGGCAAATTAGAGCAAAGTGAATATTACAATACTCTACAAAAAATAGGAACAAAAAATGAAGTATAGATATCTGTCTTATAGTTTAATAATTGCATCATTAATTTTACTTGTAAAATTTTTATATATTTCCCATAATTTATAAAAATTTTACAAGTAAAATTAATGA
>JAUIKA010000063.1 GCA_030430995.1 Alphaproteobacteria bacterium | reverse complement strand
ATATGGCAGATTTGTATGGCAGAGCTCTTTGTCAGCGTCATCTCCTGATAGCCTTATGGGAATACCTGTTATATCTTGTAGCGACATGCCAGAGATAGAAAAATCAAATAACGTAATTATATTAGGAGACTTTAATTCAGGATATAAAATAGTAGATAGACAATCTGTTAATATAATCAAAGACCCATATACAGAAAAGCCTTTTGTAAAATTTTATGCCACTAAAAGAATTGGCGCAGATGTTGTAAAACCAGCTGCATTTAAAGTTTTATCTGTATGAACTATGTTGTTTTAAGCTGCAATCATAAACCAGTTTTAGATTTAGATTATATAAAGTCTTACTTGAGAGTGGATTATGATTACGATGATAAGCTTTTACAAAAAATTATGATCTCCAGCATTTTATTGCTGGAGCAATTCCTTAGAATAAGTATTTTTGAGAAGAATATAAAACTTAGCGTAGGCAGAGGTAAATTTAGATTCCCCATTTTGCCAATGCTAAAAGTGAAATCTTGCTCACATGAAGATTATCATATCAATTCTGGATATATTCTGCCTAGAAAAAACTTAGATATAACATATGTAGCAGGCATGCAAAGCATACCCGCTGATATAGAGCTTGCTCTTTTAATGCAAATTGCGTTCATATATGACAATCAATCCATGGCCTCTTCCTTAACTGAAGGAGTAAAAGACTTAGTAAAACATTATAGGAATTTATTGATATGACAATGAAAAAAAGGCCCAATATACAGATTGATATCTTATATAAAGATATCAACCAATGGAAAATACTTCATGCATCTTACTCTGTAAAAACAAATATATGCAGCAATAATATAAAATATTTAAACTATTACAATTTTGGATTGCAGAATTCTGTTAATTACTTTTCCTTTAAAATCAGGTTAAATAAAACTATAAGAACAGGAATGCGAATAAAAGAAGCAGATAGCATATACCAAATTAAAAAAATAGTTCATGAGAGAATATTCACAGATTTAATAGCAGTGCAGATATCATGATTAAAATTATCAATAGCCTTATAGATAAATTAGCCCATGTTGAAGTGCCAATATTGAGTGAATATACGGAATACCCAAATGAAGATTGTGTGGTTATAACAGTAAAGTCTATGCAGCAACTTGCCTTACCTTTATGGAGTTATGACGTAAATTTCTCTGTGGAGATATTCTCAGATTCTCAGTCACAATCCATGAAAATTGCGCATAACGTAAAAGCTGCATTAAAAGAAATAGAAGATATGCATTTAATCTCAATTGCTAATAGCCAGGGCGAGAGCCTGGTAAGTTATAAAATAACCTTATTATATTCAATGACATATGAAGATGAATTTTGATAAAGAAATTTTTCCTGCTGAAATCACAAAACTACTTACCTGTTATTTTGAGTATAGCACAATAGTCATAACCTGCAACAATGGCCAGGAAGCAAGAGAAGCAAATATTACAATGCCTATAAAGAAATATCATTTGAAGAATATTACAGTTTCTACTGAGAGATTTTCTTTAATACATAACTTCTTCTTAGCAAGGATGGGAAGGTTAAACGCTTTTACTTTATTAGACCCTTATGACCATAAAGCAGAGAAACAGAATATATCTATATCAACAGGAAATATGGATAATGTCCGGCTAGTAAAACGCTATTCTACAGCAGGTGACAGGAAAAGAATTTTTGCGCCAGTAGATGGGTCTATTCGGCTTTATTCAAATAAAGATGAATTGCAATATAAAATAAATGAGGATGCTGTAATATCTTTCCAATATAAAAAAGGGGAGCATATTTATGCTGACTTTAAATTTTATACTATAGTGCGCTTCGCAAATGATAACTTGTCATATAAATATCAAAGCCCTAAAAGGGTATTAATAAATAACTTAGAATTAATAGAAGTAATATTATGAGCAACTATTTTCATATATTTAAAATATTGTTAAAAAACAGGAAAAAGATTTTTCTCACCTCTGGGTGCAAGCCCATAAGAATAGGTAGTGATTTATATTTGCCTCATTCTGGCCTAAGTTTAGAAGATATGTCTTTTAATAACCTAGGTAAAGTTAAGATACAAGTAAAAGGAATCTTTCATAGCAAAGGAATATCACTTAGCGATAATTTAGATAGTGCTATTTTTGATATTTATAAAACTTATGAAGATATCAGTATCAAACATATAGTAAGCACATATTGTACAGAGATACTAAAAAATAAAATGCATTTTGAAATTACCTTACATGGCATAGCACATAAGCTCAACAAGAATATTGCCTCTTGCTATAGCAAGAACTGTAGAGCATCATTCGGAGATGAAAAATGCGGAGTAAATATAGAAAATTATAAGGAAAAATATAATGTGACTTGCATAAAAGGTAATATAGCATATTTAGAAGACATGGAGAAGCCAGATAATTATTACAAACTCTCTTATGCGCAAACAGATAAAGGAGCAAAATTTATGGTTGCATCTAATATAGGAAATGAGGTTATTTTTTATAAAAATTTATCTGAAAATGTGAAGTTTTTCTATTTATCCCCTACATGTGACAAAGAACATAAAACATGCTGCGAAAAATTTGGCAATTCTGCTAATTATAGAGGCGAACCTTTCTTACCAGAAGCACCAAAATATATAGACCAATAGCAGATAGCTTATAAGCCGGATTCTGTTATAGCATTGCTATAGAAAGTAATTCATCTGCGATGTAATATTACTATACACCTCTTGCGACTCACCTGCATAATATAAAGCAAATCTGCTTTATAAATTAGCAACCAATTATAATTATGCTGTTTAGTCTTGCTCCTAGCAGGGTTTACAATGCGCTATGCGTTACCGAATAGCCGGTAGGCCCTTACCCCACCTTTTCACCCTTACCTTAAATAAATTTAAGGCGGTATATTTTCTGCTGCACTTTCCCTCAAGTCACCTTGGCTGGGCGTTACCCAGTGCTATGTTGCTATGGAGTCCGGACTTTCCTCAAATACTAATATATTCGCTACTTTCTGGCTATCTGCTAAGGCAGGATTATATTTCTATTATATTAAGAAATCAATAATATTATTGACAAAAACTCCTATCAGGACAATACTAGATTTATACTCAATTCAATAGGTATCTTTATGACAGCTTTTGTAGGAAAAACCGCAATAGATTTTAGCGCTACTGTGGTTATGCCCAATAACCAAATTAATGAAAATTTTAACTTAAAATCTTATATAGGCAATAAGAAGGCAGTGCTATTTTTCTATCCTTTAGATTTCACTTTTGTATGCCCGTCTGAGCTAATAGCTTTGCACTCAAGGATAGGCGCATTCGCAGAACGTGGTACAATCCCTATAGCAGTTAGTATAGACTCTCATTTTTGCCATCTTGCATGGAAGAATACTACTCCTGACAATGGCGGGATAGGGCAGGTGTTATTCCCTATGGTAGCAGATATAAATAAAGATATAGCCAGAAGCTATAATGTCCTTACAGATGAAGGCGTTGCTCTTAGAGGGACTTTCATAATAGATGAAGACTTTGTTATAAGGCATGCAACAATAAATGACTTGCCACTGGGAAGAAACATAGATGAAACTCTAAGAATGGTTGATGCTTTATCTCATTTTCAGAATCATGGAGAAGTATGCCCAGCCGGCTGGAGATCTGGCAAAACAGCCATGACTCCAACAACTCAAGGAGTGCAAGATTATCTATCTAGTAACTCAGAAGACTTATAATGGGTTTTTTGCTTAAAAAAACTGACTATGATAGCAATCTAATTAACACTATAAGATTAATAAGGACCGAGAATATAGGTCCCAAGTCTTTTTTTAAGCTAGTAAAGCATTTTGGTAACACAAAAACCGCTATAGAAAATTTAGGAAATTATTCAGTTAGAGGGGGGCGAAAAACCCCTCTGAGGGCAGCGAGCTTAGATGATGCATATAAAGAATTGGAAGCTCATAGCAAATATGGAGCTAAAATGATCTCCTTTCAAGATGCTGCATATCCAAAATATCTTCTAAATACGCCTGCGCCCCCACCAGTTATAAGCTGCAAAGGCAACCTAAACCTATTAAACAAGAAATCAGTTGCTATAGTAGGAGCAAGGAATGCTTCAGTAAATGGTATGGAATTTGCTAGGCAAATATCAAGAGAACTATCAGAGCAATATGGATATATAATAATATCTGGCATGGCAAGAGGGATTGATAAAGCCGTACATGAAGTAAGCTTAAAGCATACGGTAGCAGTTTTAGCAGGCGGGATAGACCATATATACCCTTCTGAAAACACAAAATTATATGAAAATATAGCATCTAATGGATTAATAGTAGCTGAATTACCTTTCGGGACGCTACCTATGTCACAGAACTTCCCACAACGCAATAGAATTATAGCCGGCATGTCTTTAGGTGTAATTGTAGTGGAAGCAAGTGTTAATTCAGGATCCCTCATTACAGCCAAATTTGGACTAGACTATAATAGAGATATTTTTGCAGTCCCTGGCCTCCCTATGGACCCAAGATCAAAAGGAGTAAATAAACTAATAAAAGAAGGCGCTATACTGATAGAAAACACAGAAGATATAATCTCTAACATTTCTCAGGTTGAAGAACAAATAAATAGAGAACGCGTGAATGAGGATGGTGATGAATATAAAAACATACAGCATGAAGTTACAGATACTCAAAGGCAAGATATAATAGGGCTACTTTCATATAACCCTGTTGATATAAATCTTATAATAGCCTCTACAGAAGTACCCTTACCAGTCATTCAGATTGTACTAATAGAGCTTGAGCTTGCAGGAAGGTTAGTGCGCATGCATGGCAATAAAATTGCTTTGAAATATTCAGAGAATACTTAAGGCTATAAAGATAGCTAGTAATAGATAAAATTTTGTAATATTGATCAGGTTTTTAATGCTACTAAATGTATAAGATGACTATTTTGATTTTTTAATAGCTCTCTCCACCCTCTCTATCCTATATGCATACATCCTGCGGCCTTTTTCTTTTAACTCTGACTTTGTCTCTAATAATTTATAACCTTCTATAATTGCAATATCTCTATTATTGCTTTCAGGATGCGCTGACCTTGCTGTTGATATATATTCTACATTTTGTATATTATCTTCTGTAGGGCAGAGTATCATTTCCTCTTTTTTGTATAAATCAAATTTATCTATAAACTCACTATTAAAAGATATGCAACTCTTCTTATGTGCATTAGCTTTTAAGATCTCTGTAATATTAATAGTGGTTTTTGCATTACTAGGAAATAGGCTGTATTTACAATGCCAAGAAATATTATTGATTAGATGTTGGATAGGGATATTTGCATTAAAGCTATTACATAAAGCTGTATTAATAACTATAAAAAAACAAATAGCCCTCACCATAATTAAAACTTTTTAGTATATGTTAATTTTGCATCTCCTCCATAATGGTTTCCATTCATGGTATAGATATCCCTAGGGCCAGAGTTGCCGCCCCAATCCTTCTACATCTTAGGTTCTAAATTACATCTTTTTGAAACATCTGCCTTCTGTCCAAATTTTGTTGTATCTATTTTCCCAGAATTAAGAAGTTTAAATGCACCATAATTATTCATATATTTTACCTTTATTAGTTAATAAAAGCTAGAGGCATCCTCTAACTTAGTAATATAATAATATGCAAGAAATTAATTTACTAATTTATATATCTCTATGGTTATAAACAAAAAACCCCTTTATTATATATTGAATTTAATCTTCTTTTCAGAGCAACTGATATCCTATAACTAATGAAGTGATCTTATAAAGCAAAAGATTTCCCACATCCACATTTTGACTTTTCATTAGGGTTGGTAATCACTATACCCTCTTTGAATTGGTCTTTATGATAATCTAAAACAGAGCCCATAATTCTAAGTATTGCCTTAGCATCTATGACTACTTTTACGCCATCTTTATCTAACACTTCGTCATATTTATCTATAGCAATAGCATATTCAAAGCCATAAGTATAACCGGAGCATCCACCAGATTTCACAATAATCCGAATGCCACAAGCATTGCTAGGCGCAGATAGCATTAGCTGCCTTAGGTAGGCAGATCCATCCTCCGTCACTTCCAGTAAATGCTTATTAGCAGACATATATTAATTCTTTGACTTATAATCTTCAATTGCAGCATGGATAGCCTCCTGAGCAAGCAATGAACAATGTGTCTTTACAGGCGGCAAAGATAAATATTTAGCTATTTTAGTATTATGAATCTCTTTTGCTTCATCTATCTTCATACCCTTTAACCACTCAGTCACAACAGAACTAGAAGCAATGGCAGAACCACAACCAAATGTTTTAAATTTTGCATCTTGTATCATGCCATCTTTAACCAATATCTGCAACTTCATAAC
>JAUIKA010000062.1 GCA_030430995.1 Alphaproteobacteria bacterium | reverse complement strand
AAATATAAACCAGATTTAGATGCAAACCCTTACTATAGTTCTACATCACATATGTCCAAAGGTAAACATAGAGGTTTTTTTGGTATGGGTCATTGCTACCATAATCATTACAAAGAATATACGTTTGATCAATATGAATATAACAGAGATTTAAGAGATGCAGAACGCAGCATAAAAAATAGCATCTCTGAAAAGCAATATGCATTAAGTGGGAAACGAAGGGCGGTTTCATCAGTAGAAGCAAAAATAAAAGGTTATTACAAACAGGTTTTTTATGCTTATGATGATGTTAATAAATACAATATAGCATATCACCATAGAGAGCTTGTGCAAGAGATGAATTGTGCTAGTAACAATTTCTACAAAGCAAAAAACCAATATTATATAAAAACAGGACGATATGACTCTGCATTAGACACCATCAGAGGCTTGCAAATAGAAGCTAGTCAATTAGAAATAGAGCTGAAAAACACATTGATAAAACGCGAAAAAGCGTCAGCTGACTTACATAATATAAAAAACTCTATTAATAATTTTATTGCAAATTCTGACAGCAAAGAATTGGCCTGGCTGCTATTTGAAGTAATAGAAAGCACAGATCCTAAAGACATTGATATTACCAATCTTATCCATGCCAATAATTTTGATGCAAGCTATTTTGGAATGTTATGCCTACAAAAAGCTTCACATCACTTATTAGAGCATGCATTAAATAAAGGGGCAGATTTTGCAAAATATACCTTAGATGGCAAGACAATGTTGCAAGAGATTATTAGTAGAAACTTACAAGAGCTAGCGGCATCCATAATCAATAAAAGTAGCAGCATTGACAGTACATTAATATACGCATTAGAAAATGATGATTTTCAAACAATTCAGTTTATACATAATGTTAAGCCTGAAGCTCTGAGTGAGCATATCTGTGGCATAAGCCTCCTCCAAGCATCAATGCTGATGGGTAGAGATGGCATGACGGCTAAGCTTATAGAGCAATATTCCTTTCTAATAAATGGGCAGAGTAAATATGGAGAAACAGCCTCAGAGACGCTATTAGAATTAATGACCATATCATGAAAACCATAGCAGAGAAAGATGACTCAGAACAAAATAATCATGATGACGCACTAGACTCTGAAGAGAGTGTAGAAAACATTCTTCCAGATTTATATCCCACTGAAGTGGTTAGCATCAGTGGAGATGAACATGGATATTATCAACTCAATATATAAAACTTATGAAAGACCAGTTGGAACTATATAAAGAAATAGATAAATCTGCACATTTAAAGCAGCAGAAAGATGATATCCATAAAAAGGCAAATCTTATGCTGAGCAATATCGCTAAAGCAGATGAGGTTTCTAGCCAGAAACAACAGCTATCAGAGCTAGAGAAAGAGAAACAATATCAAGAATCTATATTGCTGAAGATAAGGCAGATGCTGAAAAAATTTGATTTAAAGACAAGCTACGGCAAAGTTACTCCTGCTATTGAGATGTTAAAAAATATCCCTGAAGAAGAGCTTTTGTCTACAGATGTGCTAGAAACTATAGGGGATGACTTAGATTATGAAGCAAAGTTAAATCTTCTGTCCGATATTAACATACAGGATCATTATGGCAGAACGCCTATTATGTATGCCTTCCAAAATAAAAATATGAAAATGGTAGAGCTATGCATTCAGAAAGGAGCAAAGTTTGATTATAAGGATATATTTGGCAATACCGTTTTAGATTATGCAGCTTTGTTCCCACATATTGGGTATACAACGCAAGTAATAAGAGCTAGCAAAAAGGAGGCTCTTTGTAATAAAGGTAAAACGCGAAATACATTAGCACAAGCTATAGTTTTAAACTCCAGCAAGATATTATTTTTAGATGAGATAAATAGCAAGGATTATCATTCAGGAGCATTTCATATAGGTGGTATGAGTGGAGATGGCTATATAACTATTGATGGAAATAATTTAACTATGCATGGTGCATGTACAACTCTAGGAGGTATTAGCATGGGCGGAGGTAACAATGCATATAACACATACGAAGTAAAAGCTTTATCCTTATTACAGGAGTTATATGCTAAAGACCCTGACTCTTTTAAATATGAAGATGAAAATGGGCAGAATTTGCTTCTTTTTTCTGTAGCTATGCAGGCAAATTATGTGGTTAAAAAACTATTCACAGAATATCCTGAAAAATCTTGGGGTAGCAAAGGCCTAGTATTGGCATCTGTGATAACTCAGAATTTATCTATGGTGAAAAAAGCATTTGAGGCAGCACCAAATACAGATTTAGAAGAGGCAATAAATTCACAAAATAACTATAAAGGATTAACGGCTCTGCATTTGGCAGCTTGCTATGATGCTGATGATATTATCGATTATTTAATTTCCCTTGGTGCAGAAGTAAAAACTAAATCAGCATCTGGGATGTATGCTATCCATAATGCTGCTTATAATGGAGCCTCTGGGGCTCTATATACTTTAGCACAGCATTGTGATATTAACATGGTTTCTGATGAAAAAAATGGTTATACACCCTTGCTATATGCATGCGCTATGGGGCAAATCAATGCTGTAAAAAAAATAGTAGCTTTAGGTGGAGATAAAAATTATATTTCTCCAAATGGTTATGATGCATTGCAAGTATGTCTTGACTCAAAAAATTTAGAGTTCTTTAAGCAAGCTAAAGCATTTTTAAATCCAAATTTAGAGCATAGAGATAATCAAGGTTTAACGGTTCTTGATTGGGCTGTTATTTATAATATGTATAATTTTGTGGAATATTTGCTCCTTCAAGGAGCTAACCCTAAAACTTCCAACCACAAAGGTTTATATCTAATACATAACCTTGCAGCAAATGGCTTAACAGATTCTATGGAATTGGTTAAGCCATATTATAGTGATATAGATATAAAAACAGATAATGCTGACGGATATACTGCATTTTTATACGCATGTTGGTATGGCCAGCAAAATACAGCGGAAAAGTTAAAAACATGGGGGGCTGATATTCATGCTACCTCAAGCAATGGAATAAATGGACTATGTTTAATAACAGATAGGCACAGCAGAGATAGCGATATGACAGAGTTTATAAAGCTTATGATTTCTTGGGGAATGGATATTAATAATTTTAGGTTAGATAACAAGATCAACTTCTTTGCATTTTCTTGCATAAAGGGTATGAAGGAAATAGCTCATATTGTTATGCATAAGCAAGATTTTGATGCTTCAGTAATAGATAGTCTGCATTCATATAATAGCCTAATGCGCTCTATGCTACTGAAGGATGAAGATTTCACAATGGAGTTTTTAAGTAAATTTATAGAGCAAATAGGTGGTGGAATAAATCATCAAGATAAATGGGGGCAAACAATGCTTTATAAAGCTGTTGTGGCTAATATGGAAAAACTTATAAAAGTTTTATTGGAAGATCATAATGCAGATCCTAATATCTCTACAAAAAATCAGGTAACTCCTTTATATGCATCTTTAGGCTACCATATGCAAGCAATAGATGTGCGGATAATAGATCTGCTTTTACAACATAATGCAGATGTCTCTAAAGCTATGGAAGATGGGGACAGCCCAATGCATATGGTAGCCTATAAAGGCTATAAGGAATTAGTAGAGAAATTTAAAGCAAAAGGAGCAAATGTAAATCAGCAGAATCAAAAAGGCGAAACCCCTATTATTTCCGCTGTAATTAACCCATCTAAGACGGAGATAGCTAAGCAGAAGAATGTCATAGCTGAACTCATAACGCAAGGAGGTGATACTAGCATTAAGGACAATAATGGACATGATGCTCTCTTTTATGTACAGCAGCATATAGATAATCAAGAATTGGAATACCAAGATCTTATACTTCTTCTTGGGCATGATAATACAAGTAATTATGGAGATAGTGACTTCTAAAGAGATGGCTGTATAGAAGTGTATTAGTCTGGATATATGGCTTAGGGTTCGTAGTATTTTATGGACCCGACCTATGTGATTTTTCACATTTAAAATTTAATTAACAAATAAGGTAAATAATTATGAAATCTTTTGGAGTAACAAGCAATTCAGATAGCACCAAAGTGAATTGGACAGGTAGCAGCAATACCACCACTGTAATAAAAGGAAGTGAAAAAGGCGGGAGTACTATTACCCTAACAGGTGACGGTGTTGTCCTTGGCAAAGGATGTTCTTTGGAAGTTTATGACAATCAAGGCAATAAGAAATAATAAGGCGTTTTGAATGGATAGGTTTATAGCTTATCCATTGCTTTTTATATCCATAGATGCCTTTGATAGATAAGGTCTCAACGCATTTTAAGAGCATTACTATATAACCAAAAAATAAATTATATGTTAAATCCCGTAGATGGAGTTACATTCAATAGCCTGCGTGGTTATAGCCAATATAATAATTATGCAGATAGCCAGCTAAAAAACATATTACAGCAGGTAGAAGATAGAGAACTAACAGTAAATAGCTTTAGTAACCTAATCAACTTGGTGAATTCTAACGGCGGTAACTATCAAGTAGCTGCAGCGCAGCTGCTTAGCTATGTGAGTACAAAATCATCTCATATAACTCCATATCTTGATATGTATAATATATGTAATGGGCTATTTAATACATATAAAAATAGTAATAATGAAGACCTGAAATATTCTCTTATATATTCAATTAGTAATTTTAATAGACTGAATAATTCATCAGAATTTGTAAAAGAAGCATTGAGATATATTGATGATAGAGTGATAGGTTACAAAGTCTTGATTGCCTTTTCTGAGCACTTACCAAATCTTAATATTACTACTAGCGAAGATACAAAAAATAAGGCTATAAAAATCCTTGATAGTAATGAATATAACAGTAAATATAAAGACCTTGCTTTGAGTTTGTTATATAGCCCTGAAGCAAAATCTCCATCTAATTATCCATATTTAGACCTAGCTATAGAATATGGATATAAATTTATGGATAGCAAAGAATATTTATCTACAGGGTTGTATTATCTATATAGCTATGTAAATCACGGGAAAGGTGATTTGATAGATATAGATTTATTTAAGCAAAAGATAGATGCAACAATAGAGGAGAATAGAGTTTCCAGAGAAGGCAAGACATCATTCATGATAGAGAAATTCTACGATGATAGTAAGGTCAAAACAATATTTAGGTTTTTTGGTAATAACTTTGAAAAATTAGGTTATACTCCTGAATATTTTTATAACTTAGCAGATTTCACTTATTATACCGGCATGGGGCTACCTGACTTGAAAAATATATTTATAGATATAGCTAATCAAGGGAATATATTCCCGGAAAATGCTTTATTTGCAATTATTTGCAAAGAAGCAGGATTCAAATTTAATACTCCTCATACTTTTATTAATCATCATACATATGTTGGTATTGATATATTACAAGCTGTAGAGAAAAATCAGGAATTACCAGAAGATTTAATACTAGAGGTAGAAACTCTTTATTCTAAGATGAGTTTATTGCAAGAATATGACCAAAAGTTTTTTGATATTATCTGCAAGAAAGATAGAAAGCTTAGCGATGCATTTCTTATTAAACTTGTTAGGAAAAATAACGCAGGTATTTTGTCTGAGCAAATGCAAAAGATTTTAAGATATCATACATACACCATTAGCAACAAAAATACAATAAGGGACTTATGCATGCTAGCATCTGGTGACAAGGAAGATCAAAACTTAGCAAAACAACTCATAGATGAAATATTAAAAGAAGGAATCAAGCTTTCCGCAGCAGAAAGATTACCATTTTTAAAGCTTTTTACTTCTAATGATAATTTTTCTTACAGAGCAAAGCAGATTTGGTTAGAAAATGTAAAAGGTAAAGTTTTACATTCTAATGAAGAAGCAAATTATATAAGACAATTAGAAAAAGATGATAAAGAGGCTTGTCGTTCATTTTGGAAAGTCATTATGTACAATCCAGATTGTCATAATTTTGGCATTGGTATGGCTGCGACAATGCAGGATACATTTTATGGACGTAGGATCTTTGAATATATTAAAATAGATGCCAAGCAGCTCGCCCAGGATATATCTTATACATATTATCATATTAAAGGCTATTTCAAAAAAGACAGTTTTGACTATGATAAAGCAATAGAGCTATGGAATATCTGGCAGGATAAAGCAAATAACATAAGCCTTACAAAGAAACCTAGTGCTTCTTTGGCCTGTTTTTTTATAGAATCTTATGAGAATCATAAAAAAGAGATCCCGGAGGGGTTAATATACAGTTTAGAAAAACAGATAATGGGGCACCCTAAAGAGAAGCATCAGATGGTGTTTCTCTCGCATTATTTATTTGCATGTAAGAATATACCTAATATTAAATGCTCATTAAAATTTGTTGCTAATACTTCTGGATTTGCATATCCATCTGGCAGTGATAGAGAGAAAGAATATTTACTGCGTATATATATCCGCAACTTAGAATTGGGTAATAATTTATTTGCTA